>JAFQSA010000021.1 GCA_017409765.1 Clostridia bacterium
AGCAGTAAGGAAGTTGACGGCATTAACAAACTTGACGACAACACTTTTGCAACCCAAAATCTTTTGTTGAAGGTATCGGTTTTAGATGATTTACGATTTGCAAAAAGCCAGCATATTTAAGAGAATTTCCGCATTTTTGTTGGATATCATTTTGATTTTTATTCTGGCTACTGGTTTTGCCTTTGCAATATCCGCCATCGTTGGCTACGACGCCAAGCTGGAGCGCATCGAACAGATTGATGCCGAGTGTGTCAAAGAGTTTCAGCTAAACAAGTACCTTCCCAAGCCGGAAAATGCAGGGGAAAACTTCAAGTACAGCTTGAACATCACCGAGGAAACGTACAAAAAGTTGTCCGACGAAGGTCGCGAGGCCTACAACCAAGCGCGCAAGGCCTACATCGAAAAATCCGGCAAGGATTTGATGCAAGACTACGGCGAGCTTACAGGTTTGTTGTACGTGATGCTTTCCTTGGGGTTGTTCTTTGCAACACTCATCATCGAGTTTATTGTTCCATTGATTTTGAAAAACGGTCAAACCCTTGGCAAAAAGGTGTTTGGCGTTGGCGTGATACTTATCACCGGTGTAAAAATCAGCCCAATTGCCTTGTTTGTAAGAGCAATGCTTGGTAAGTACGCAATCGAAACAATGGTGCCGGTGTCGTTAGCGTTCATATTCTTCCTACTTGCACCCTCAGGTACAATTTTATTGGTTTTGATTGCAATTGCAATTTTGCAAATTGTTTTGATCATTGCAACAAAAAACAATTCACTTATACACGACGTTATTTCTAGCACAGTAACGGTGGACATGTCCACTCAAATGATTTTCGCGACCTACGACGACCTACTTGCCTACAAGCAAGACGTTGCCAAGCGCGAAGCTGACAAAAAACCCTACTAAATTTTGTAGCGAATACAATATTTCAGGAGATAAATGATGACTAAGAAGTTTAACAAAGAATTGTTCCAAAAAATTGCCTACTTTGTGGGCGCATTTGCCGTTGTAGTTGGAGCGTTGTTGTTCGTTTTGTTGACGGACTTCCTCCTCAAGTTGGGCGCAGCTTGGATGTTTGTAACCATCGTTTTGGCGTTGGGTGCTTGCGTATGCCAAGTGCTTTCCGATACCTACAGAGACAGACGCAAGACCGCAATCATTTTGAAGGCGGTTGCCATTGCGCTTTGCGTTTTGCTTGTTGCGTTCATGTTCATCTACATGACAACAGCATTCAAGGGTATGGACAATGTGGACAGCATTTTCTATATCAAAAAGTACACAAAATCGAATAAAGCTGTTTGTAGTGTGGTAGTTATTGTAACTGTCATTTTCTCCGCGCTTTCTGCTGCGGGTTTGACATTCGACATGGTAAAAACTATCACCACCAAGGACGAGTAATAATAAGTAAGAAGTCAAGCGTTCAGTTGTAACGCTCGACTTCTTTCCCATTTTTACATATTTTTCAAAAACAAATCAAACAAAAATAAACAAAAGGAAGGAATTAGGACATGAAAGTAGTTCTCCAAGATTTGACAAAAATCTTTCCCAGCAGAAACAAAAATGGTCAAGAAGTTGTTGCTGTAAACAAGTTTAGCTTCGAGATTCCCGATGGTAAGCTCATTGGTTTGCTTGGACCATCCGGTTGCGGTAAGAGCACAACATTGTACATGATTTGTGGTTTGCAACAACCATCCGGCGGTAAAATTTTCTTCGGCGAAGACGACGTTACAGAGCTCTCTCCAGAAAACCGTGGTGTTGGTTTGGTATTCCAAAACTATGCTTTGTATCCACACATGACTGTAAAGCAAAACATTATGTTCCCTCTCGAAAACTTGAAGGGCGACGACAGAATGACAAAGACACAAATGTTGGAACGCGCATACCACGTTGCAAAGCTCGTTCAAATTGACGATTTGATGGATCGCAAACCAAGCGAACTTTCCGGTGGTCAACAACAACGTGTTGCTATCGCTCGTGCATTGGTAAAAATGCCACGCGTACTTTTGTTGGACGAACCACTTTCCAACTTGGACGCACGTCTTCGTTTGCAAACTCGTGAGGAAATCAAGCGTATCCAACGCGAAACACACATCACAACAGTTTTCGTAACACACGACCAAGAAGAGGCAATGTCCATTTCCGATATGATCGTAGTTATGAAACTTGGTGTTGTTCAACAAATTGGCAAACCACAAGAAGTTTACGACAATCCAGTTAACTTGTTTGTTGCAAAATTCCTTGGTACACCTCCAATCAACGTGTTCGATGGCGAAGTTAAGGGCGAAAAGCTCTACATCGGCGAACAAGCAGTTTTGGACGTTAAGGGTGCTGCTGATCAACTTGTTCACGTTGGTATCCGTCCAGAAGGATTTATCGTTGATGCTAATGGCGCTCTCGAGTGCGACCTTTCCAACGTCGAAGTTATGGGCCGTGACGTAAGCATCGTTTCCAGACACGCATCTTCTCAAAACCCAGTTATCCGCTCCATCGTAGATGCAGATAACAAACTTCCAGAGGGTGCTACAAAGGTTAGATTCTCCCTCAAGCCACACAAAGTGTTCCTTTTCAACAAGGATAGCGAAGAAAGAGTTTATTTTGAGGTGAAGTAATGGTAGATAAAAGTCAACAATGGAAAGCGTGGATATACCTCGCTCCTGCCATTGTGTTGATGTTGGTATTCACCGTTTGGCCCATCTTCAACACTATTATGATGGCATTTAAGGAAGGTTACAATCCTATGTACGAACTCAACCCCGAGTTTGACGGATGGACGTTTGGCCTTCAAAACTTTATTGATTTGTTTGCGCACGCAAGCGCATTTACAAATGCCCTTGTAAACACACTTCTTCTTTGTGTGCTTACAGTACCCATTTCTACAATGTTGGCGCTTTTGATTGCAGTAGCTTTGCACTCCATCAAGCCTTTGCAAAAGTTGTTGCAAACAATCTTCTTCTTGCCATACGTAACCAACAGCATTGCTATTGGTATGGTATTTTCCGTAATGTTCAACATTGTTGGTGACGTTGGTTCTCCCGATGCTAACTATGGTGTTATCAACCAAATTTTTGGCACGATGATCAACTGGATGAACCTTGGTTCTACCAAAGTTGCCAACTACGCAGTAATGGTAATCTACATCGTTTGGAACGCTCTTCCCTTCAAAATTTTGGTTTTGCTTGGTGGCCTCCAAGGTGTAAACAAACAATACTACGATGCAGCCAAGGTAGATGGCACAAGCAAAACTCGTGTATTTTGGCGCATCACAGTTCCCCTTGTATCTCCAATGATTGTTTACGTTCTTATCACCGGCTTTATTGGTGGTTTCAAAGAATACTCCAGCATCGTTGGTATCTTTGGCGAAGACATGGGCGCAACTGGACAACAAGCTCACGAAAACATGAACACGATGGTCGGTGTAATTTACGACGCGTTGCCATCCGGTCAATACGGTAAGGCCAGCGCCGCAGCTCTTGTTTTGTTCGTCATCATTTTGATCGTAACTTTGATCAACTTGAAGATCAGCAAAAAGAGCACCCACTATTAATCAGGAGGTGCACTATGGAAGAAAAGAAAATCGATCAACAAGTTGCTCCTCAAGTAGTGGAAGATATCGACTCTACAATTGCTCTTGGAACAACAAGCCTTGTTGACAAGACTATGGACGAATCGGCAGTAATGTCCGAACGCAAAATTGAAAAAGTAAAACAACGTCAAAGAGTTGCAAAGATCGTTGGTAAAATTGGTGTTTACGTATTTTTGATTGCAATGGCACTCATCGTATTGTTCCCATTCTACTGGATGATCATTTCCTCTTTGAAGACAAAAGACGAGTACTACCTCACTCAACCAACATTTTGGCCCACACAAGGTTTAGACTTTGCAAACTATGCACAAGCTTTCAAAGTAGGTAACCTTGGCGTAACATTTGCCAACACAGTGTATGTAGGTATTGTTTCTACAGCATTGTCCTTGGTAATCACAGTTTTGTCCGCTTTTGCTCTTGCAAGATTGGAGTTCAAAGGCAAAAACTTGTTGTTTGCAGGCATGCTTGCAACAATGATGATTCCCGGCGAATTGTTCACAATCACAAACTACAAAACAGTTGTAGACCTTGGCTGGACAAACACATTTACAGTTTTGATTGTACCTTTCTTGGTAAGCGTATTCTACATTTACCTCCTTCGTCAAAACTTTATGCAAATCCCAGACGAACTTTACTACGCAGCAAAGGTAGATGGCACAAGCGACCTCAAGTACTTGTGGAAGGTTATGATCCCAATCGCAATGCCATCCTTGATCTCCATCACAATTTTGAAGATGATGGGCGCATGGAACAGCTACGTATGGCCTCGTTTGGTTGCATCTGATGACGTTCACGCACTTATCACTTACAAACTTCGTACAACTCAATGGGATACCGACCCAATGTACGTTGACTACCCCGTACAAATGGCAGCTGTAACTTTGGTATCCATCCCATTGTTTATGGTATTCATTTTCCTTCGTAAGTACATCATGAAGGGCGTAGCTCGTAGCGGTATCAAAGGCTAATGTCCTTTACGGTGGGGCAAGGCGCTTGTGCGCACAACCCACAACACATTATTTATCGAATATATTTTTTAATATATTATAAAAAACAAAAATCATAAGGAGAAATCAAATGAAAAAAGTTTTTGCTGTAATCCTAATGGTTGTTATGCTCGTATCAGCTTTGTCTGTTATCGCAGCATGTGACTTGGGAAATGATGAACTCACAGTATATTTCTATCACACAATGGGTCAAAACTTGCAAGCAGTGCTTGATAAGCACATTGCTGAGTTCAACAAGATTTACCCCGACATCGAAATCGTTCACAGCCAAGAAGGTGGCTATCCCGACGTTCGTGACAAGGTATCTCAAGAACTCATGGTTGGCGAAGGCCCACAAATGGCTTACTGCTACCCAGACCACGTTGCTCTCTACAACATCGGCCGTCAAGTAGTTGACCTCTACGACTACATGAACAGCACCGAAGTTATCCCAGCTGGTAGCGAATTTGGTAACGAAACAGAAATCAAAGTTGGTTTGACTGCAGAAGAAGAAGCTAACTTTATCGATGGTTACCTTGCAGAAGGTACACAATTCGTTAACACAGACGAAATGCTCACACTTCCATTCTCCAAGTCCACCGAAGTTTTGTACTACAACGAAACATTCTTCACAAAGAACAACCTCAAAGTTCCTACACACTGGTGGTGTGGTGAATCCTGCCCAGCAGGTTGCGACACATCTATGGAATACGTTTGCGCAAAGATCAAGGAAATCGATCCTAAAGCTAAACCTCTTGGATACGACTCCGAAGCTAACTGGTTCATCACAATGTGTGAACAACTTGGCACAGACTACACAAGCATTGTTCCAAAGACAAGCCCACTTGATCCAAGCAAAGTAACTTACTACACATTCTACAACGACAAAAACGTAGACTTCCTCGAAAGACTTAACAGCTGGTACCAAAAGGGTTGGGTAACAACACAAACACTTTATGGTTCCTACACATCCGGTTTGTTCACAACAATCGATGCAAGCAAAGAAAAGAGCTACATGTCCATCGGTTCTTCCGCTGGTGCTACTCACCAACGTCCTGCAGAAGTTGGCGGTAAATACCCATTCAACGTTGGTATTGCTACAATCCCACAAGCTGACCAAAACAACCGCAAGGTTATTTCTCAAGGTCCAAGCGTTTGCATGCTCAACACCGGTTCCGAAACAAAACTCATGGCAACATGGTTGTTCATCAAGTACCTTACAACTTCCGTAGAATTCCAAACAGAGTTCTCCATGGCTTCTGGTTACATGCCAGTTCTTGAAAACGTTGCTGACGAAGAACTTGCAAAGACAAACAAAGCAGTTGCTAAGTACGTTGACTTCATCAAAAACGCTGACGGTGGCGACAACATCGCTGCTCTTTCCGCAAAAGTAGCTATCGAACAAGCTGATGCTTACTACACATCCCCAGCATTTGTTGGTTCTTCCACAGCTCGTGACGAAATGGATATCTTGCTTGCAAAAGTTCTCGGTATGAAGGGCGAGGACATCCGCGCTCAAATCGACTCCGCTTTGAAGACAGCTCTTCAAACATGCGAAAGCACAAACAAGACACCACAACCTAATGCTTAGGCATCAAGGATAACACAACAACAAACAATCTTATGAAAAAAATTTCTCTTTTGTTGGCACTAGTTTTCACATTGGTTTGCGCATGCGCCATTTTTGGTGCATGCCAACCAACGCTTGTGGACTACGCTGCCGAGCTAAAATTTGAACAAGGTACGTCAACCATCAAGGAAGAAGTAACTGTCAAAACCCACATCGACGGTGACACCGTTCACTTCAATGTTAGCCACTCCACAGTTTCCAATGGCGTTTTGAAAGCGCGTTTCTTGGGCGTAAACACTCCCGAGTCCACTGGTAAAATTGAAGAGTGGGGCAAAGCTGCATCCAACTTTACTAAGGAAAAACTCAAAAATGCAGTTTCCATCTACATCGAATCGGACACATCCAAGTGGGAGGCAGACTCCACCGGTGGCAGATACCTTGCCTGGATTTGGTACAAGACGGACGCAAACTCTGACTACCGCCTTTTGAACTTGGAACTTCTCCAAGAAGGTCTTGCTTGGCCAAGTAACATCGGTGGCCACGTTTACACCGAGTATTTGGAAAACGCAAACAAACAAGCTCAAAAACACAAACTCCACATCTATTCCGACGATCCCGATCCAGATTTCCACTACGGCGATGCCATTGTTTTGACATTGGAAGCGCTCCGTTTGGACACATTGAGTGAAACATCCATCTACGCAGGTAGCAAAGTTGCTGTGGAAGGTATCATCACTTACAACACAAACGGTATGTGCTACTTGCAAGCATACAATGCCGAGCAAGACCGCTACTACGGTATGGCAATCTACTACGGATTTGGTGCATCAAGCGATCTCTTGAAGGTATTGCGCCCCGGTAACGAAGTTCGTTTGGTTGGTTCACTTCAACTTTACGAAGCTGGTGGCACATGGCAAATCTCCGGTTTGCAAGCAGATGCCTTTGCAGATCCAAGCGACACAAACTACTCTGTAACTTTGTCCCAAAAGAACGAAATTGTCTACACAACCGTTACCGGTGCTCAATTTGTAGGCAACACAACAATTTTGGACGAAAACGACGAAGAAGTTCAAGTTCCATTTGCAGAACTTGCAATGGGCACTTGCGTAAAGATGGAAAACCTCAAAGTTGTTAGCACCTACTCCAATCCAAATGCCGAAACAACCGAAATCACCATCACTTGTCAAGCTCCCGATGGAACAACAATCTCTCTCCGTACAGAAGAGCTCTACTACACCAACGAAAATGGTATGTTCGAGGCAATCAAACCAGATTTCTTCAACGGCAAAACCATCACAGTTATGGGTAACATAGACAAGTTTGGCGACACTTACCAAATCAAGATCGAAACTTTCGAAAAGATCACCATTATTGAGTAATTCAATACCCCAAAAATGCCCATTGTTCGGCACAGACAACAGGGCAAAGTTTGCAACAATCCTAGTTGATTTGTTCAAACAACAATTGTGCCCACACAAATTTTGATGATATCTCGCTTTAGGGAGTTTTGCCAAAGGCAACGTTGCCTAAGCAAAGCTCTCCAAGGTGGATTTCATATAAGTAACTCTCATATCACTCTCACTAAAACAAAAAAAATTAAAACAAAAAGGAGATAATTATGAAAAAATCACTTCTCATTTGTCTTTTGGTAGTTGTTTTGTGTGCATCCATGTTGTTCGCAGCATGCGCTCCATCTTTGGAAGCTGAAACACTCGAAGCAATGAAAGAAATGCTCTACCAAATGTACAAAGAAGGCAATCCAGCAAACACCTACGAAGTTGTTGGTATTGTTACAGGTAAAGGCGAAAAAGCTAACGTTCAATGGTCCGTAAGTGTTACTTCCGGTGACCAAAACGCAGTTAAAGTTGGCTCCTACGACGAAGAATCCAAAAAGGTTACTATCGAAGTAGATCCAGAACCAGCAGCTGACGTTGCTTACACATTGACAGCTACTCTCGTTAACGAAAAGGGTAAGGCTTACGAAATCGATGGTCAACCTGTTTCCATCTCTTTCGAACGTTCCCTCAAAGCTTTCAAGGTTAACACCTATGCAGAGTACCTTGCAGCTTGCCAAGCTAACAATGGTGCAGGCTCTGAAGAACAAATCCGCATCAAAGGTTACGTTATCGGCGTAGTTTGCATGGAATCCAGCTCTAAGGGTAGCTTGTACATCCAAGACGCAGAAGGTCACGGTTACTATGCTTACGCTCCAGTTGATGCAACAAAGGACTGCGAAACAACCGAACAACTCCGCGCTAAGTGGCCTATCGGTACCGAAGTTTATGTAACAGGTACAGTTACAACTTACAACGGCCAATACGAATTCAACAAGAACTGCGAAGTTCGCGCAACAGGTAAGACAGCTACAGCTGAACAAATTCCTTACGTTGATGCTACAGCCGCTTTCGCAGCTGCTACTTCCAACGAAGACACAGCTCTTGCTGAATACCAAAACCGTCGTGTTACTTTGAAAGATGCTATCATCACACGCGTTGATATCACTCTCAAAGATGGCAAGTACGACAAAGTTTACTACTACTTCACACTTCCTGGTAGCGAAGTAGAGTTCAACGTTTACTACACAATCTACTTCATCGACGAAGCTACAATGCTCGACTTGCACGACAAACTTGTAGTAGGTAAAAAGGTTGACCTTACTGGTGTAATCTCCGTTTACTCCAAGGACTTCCAAGTATATCCTGACTCTGCTAACTCCGTATCCAACGTTCGCGACGTTACTTACACAGATGCAGAAAAGATTGCAGCTGCTAAAAAGAACCTTTCCGTTGTTGATACAGCAGTAGAAGGCGACGTAATCGAACTCCCAGCTACAGGCGCTCTCGAAACAACAATCACATGGGCACTTGATGGCGAATACACAAACGTAACACTTGCTGATGGCAAACTTACAGTTAACGAACAAATTGCTGATACAGTAGTTGTTAAACTTGTTGCTACAATCGCTAGTGGTTCCGCTTCCGAAAACGTTACATTCGAAGTAACAGTTCCAGCTGCTAGAACATCCTTCATCAAGGCTGCTCTCAATGCAGGCGCTGCTCTTGCTGATGGTTCTACAACAGAACAAAGCTACATGATCATCGGTACACTTTCCGAAATCGACTCCGAATACAGCGAACAATACAAGAACGTTTCCTTCTACGTACAAGATGCTGAAGGCAACAAGATCCTTGTTTACCGCTACAATCTTGCAGATGCAGCAACAGTAAAAGTTGGCGATTTCATCGCATTTGCTGCTCCAATCAAAAACTACAAGGGCACAATCGAAGCAGTTGCTACATTCGAAGCTCTTGATATCACAACACTTGCAGATGCTGCAGCAGCAGGTCTTGCAGGCACAGGCGAAGCTGGCACACAAGTTTACGGTTACGTAAAGAGCATTGACTCAGCTTACTCCGCTCAATACGGCAACATCACAGTTACAATTTCCGACGGTACAAACGATTTCTACATCTACCGTTTGAAGGGTGGCGAAGACATCATGGTTGGCGATTACCTCCTTATCACAGGTACTCCAAGCCAATACAAGAACGCTGCACAAATGGCTCAAGGCGCTACATACGTTAAGTCCCCAATCCACGTTGCAACTCCAGTTGAACCAGCTGAAAAAGTTACAACAATCGAAGCCGCTCTTTCTGCAGCAGTTGGTACACCTGCTGAACTTACAGGTACAGTAGTTAGATACAACAGTGCTGATTACAAAGACAGCTACTACATCAAGGACGAAGCTGGCAAAGAAATCCTTGTTTACAGAGCAAATGCAGAAGCAAACATTGGCGACGTTATCAAAGTAGTTGGTACAATCGGTGCTTACAATGGCGTTAACCAAATTGCTCAAGGTTCCACAGTAACAGTTATCACACCTGCCGGTGGCAACACTCCAGCGCACGAATGCGAAAGCAAGTGCCCAACATGCGGCAAGTGCCTTGACGAAGATTGCACAGAAGCAGCTTGCGCTGAAAAGTGCGAAGGTCACGAACCAGTAGTTGCAGAAACAACTTACACATTGGAAGTTCCTGCAAAGGGCGCTTCTTGGACAGAAGATACTCTCATCAACGACATCTTCTATGTATCCAACAAAGTTAAGACAGAAAGTGTTAAAATTGATGGCGCTACATGCGATGGTTTGACATTCTCTTCTCAATTCTCTTTGACAGCTGGTAAAGTTCAAGTTAATGATGGCGTTTGGTCCAACTCCATTTTCTTCACAGTACCTGCAGGTCAACAAGCAAAAGTAGTTCTTTACGCAGCTCAAAAAGCTGACAAAACAACATCTCTCAAAGTTATGAATGCTGCTGGCGAAACTGTTGCAGTTTCTAACCTCTTGATTGATGGCGCATCCGCTGATGCATTCAACACACTTCCAACAACAGCTGTTTCCAAGTACGAGTTCACTCTTGCAGAAGGCACATACCACATCGGTGGTGCTGGTGGCGGTGCATACGTTTACGGTATGAAAGTTACTCTTTCTGCAGCTCAAGCAGAAGAACCTGCAGCAGTTGTAATCAACGGCCAAAACTACTCCGAAGCTCAAGCTGAAGAAGCACTCCTTGCTCTCAAGGCTGGCGACGTTGTAGTAATCAACACAAACGGCACAATCGCTAAGGAATACACATTCGTTGCAGCTAACTACACAATTGGCGAAGGTGCACAACTCGCAATCAACGCAAACGCAGTTGCTCCAGCTGGTGCAAAACTTGCAGTTAGCGCTGGTAGCAAAATCGTTGTTGGCGCTGGTGCAACAATTGACCTCTCCGCTCTCACTCAAGAAGACTTCTCCACAAGCACAGAGGCTCGTCTTGTAATTGCAGCAGATGCAAAAGTTATCATGCCTGCTTACACAGAACAACTTTGGAACGACAAGTACCTCAACGCAGTTATCGTAGCAATGGTTGCTGATAGCGAAGTTGGTGCACAACTTGTTCTTGGCGAAACAACATTGACAAAGACAGCATCCGGTTGGGAAGCTGAAAGTGAAAGTGGTTCCAGTATCGCTGATGTTCTTGCTGGCAAAGAAGGCGACGCAGTTAAATTCGAAGGTACAGTATCCGAAATTTACCAAGCTTGGGATTCTTACTACAAAAACATGTCCTTCTACGTAACAGACGGTACAAACAGAGTTCTCGTTTTCCGTGCTGGTACACAAGTTGGTGTTGGTGACTACGTTTCCGTAGACGGTAAAGTTACAATGTACCAAGAAAAACCACAAATCGCTCAAGGCGCTACAGTAGTTATCAAGGCAGTTCACGAATGTAACGAATTTACACCTGCTGACTGCTTGAATGCTGCAGCTTGCACAGTTTGCGGTAAAGTTAATGGCGAAGCTCTTGGTCACACAGAAGCTAATGCAGAAGGCAAGTGCGACCGTTGTGGCGCTTCCGTTGGTGCTGCTGCTGGTCAACAATTCACAGCAACAAAAACCATGAAGGAACTCATCACAGCTCTTGGTTGGACAAGCTCCACAACAAAGCAATCCTTCACTCTTGACGATAACGTTTCCGTTAAAATCAATGGTGGTAGCAACACAGGTAAAGCTTACAACGGCGACCATATCCGCGTATACGCAACAGACTCTCCAGCTGGCACAATCACAATCTCCGTTCCAGCAGGTTACGAACTTGTATCTGTAAAGATCTCCACACAAACAGGTACATACGCATACCTTCAAGTTGCAGGCAACGATGCTACAGACCTTTCTAACACAGTTGTTTCTGTTAGCGGTCAATCTGTTGTTTTCAACTCCGTAAAGAATGGTTCTGATGGTAAGCAAGTACGCGTAACAGCAATCGAAGTTGTTTACGTTGCAGTTGCTGAATAATCACTTCTAAAAAATCCCAATACAGGCATTTGGGGCCTTTGCGCCCCAAGTGCCTATTGGCATTTTTAGGGGTTTGTAAAGTGAACAAGACTTTTGACGAGTTTAGTTTTGTAACACAACTTGTCCACAAAAGTAGCAATCGCTACTAAAAACAAACTGTTTTTGCTACCTTTCGTGCAAGCCAAGTCGCAAAACAAATTGAACATCAACTCAAACAACAAAAAAATCTCCACTCGCACAAATTTTTTTGCCAATTTTTTGCAAAAAGTCTGTCTTATGTTTGGGCAAAAAATGTCAGTTTGTGCATATCTCAACATCCTGTCTATTTTTGGTCATATCCATACTATTTGTCCATTATATATACTTATTGAAAGTATATCCATTTATATGTCAGCAATGGGGTAACTCCCCAACGGTGGCAACATTATCTAAAACAATTTGTGTAACATATTTTGCAAAACGATGGTCGGCGTCAACCTATGGCGCAAAATAACCAAGGAGAAACTATTTTTATGAAAAAGTCCTTTCGTATTTTGCTCACACTTGCTCTTGCCTTTGTGATGGTTTTGTCCCTCACAGCATGTGCAAGCGATTGCGAATTGGGTAAACACACACTCGAGGATGTTTCTGCGCAATCAGCAACATGTACTCAAGATGGCGTCATTGCACACAAGCATTGTACCGTTTGCGATGGCTATTTTGATTTGAGTGGCAACAAACTTACCAAGGAACAAACTGTTGTGCCTGCTCTTGGACACACCATTTCCGAGCATCCAGCAGTTGCACCCACTTGTACACAAGATGGTAACATCAAGTACTGGGGTTGCTCCGTTTGTGACAAAAAGTTTGCTGATCCAGATGGCAAAATTGAGTACAGCATTGTTATTGTAGAGGCAACTGGTCACGTGGCTATTTCCAACGTGGCGGAAGTTCCCGCAACTTGCACAACAAACGGCACCAAAGCACACCAATTGTGCGTATGTGGTGCAAAGATTGTTGATGGCAAACAAGTTAGCGATGCCGATCTTGTAATCAAAGCAACGGGCCACACCGAACAAGTTTTGGATGCAGTTGCTGCAACTTGCCAAAGCACAGGTCTTACCGAAGGTAAAAAGTGCTCCGTTTGTGGCGAAATTCTTGTTGCACAAACAACAGTTCCTGCACTTGCTCACACCGAAGTTGACGACGTTGCCGTTCCCGCAACTTGCACAACGGAAGGTAAAACAGCAGGCAAACATTGCACAGTATGCGGTGAAGTTACAGTTGCACAATCCATCATCCCCGCCCTTGGTCACGATATGGACAATGGTGTTGTAACAACACAACCAACTTGCACAATGGATGGCGTACGTACATACTCCTGCCAACGCACTGATTGCGACCACTCCGTTAACGAAAAAATCGAAAAACTCGGCCACAACAAACAAACTGTTGCGGGCAAGGATGCTACGTGCACCGAGGCTGGTTTGACAGCCGGCGAAGAGTGCTCCGTTTGTGGTGCAATTTTTGTAGCTCAACAACAAATCCCAGCGCTTGGTCACAGTTTTGGCGATTGGGCAGAAACCAAAGCCCCCACTTGTGAACAAGAAGGCGAACTTGCTCGTAAGTGCGCAACTTGTGGCGAAACTGAAACAAAATCCGTTTCTGCACACGGACACAAAGCAGGTCAACCTGTGGAAGAAAACAGAATTGACTCCACTTGCGCAGTTCGTGGTTCCTACGAATTGGTTGTTCATTGCGAAATTTGCGACGTACAACTTTCCAGCACAAAGCACACCCTTCCTCTTGCTGACCACACCGAAGTTGTAGTACACGGTTTTGCTCCAACTTGCGAATTTGTTGGCTACACCGATGGTTTGAAGTGCTCCGTTTGCGAAAAGACTTTGGAAACTCAAAAGGTTATCCCAGCACTTGGCCACGACATGGACGAAGGCAGAGTTACACGCGAACCAACCTGCACCGAAGAAGGCGTTTACACCTACTACTGCAATCGTGTTGGTTGCTACCACTTCGAAACGGAAGTTATCCCAGCACTTGGCCACAAGGAAGGCGCAGTTGTTGTGGAAAACAACGTAGCTCCCGATTGTGAAAACAAGGGCTCCTACGATAACGTTGTTTACTGCACAGTTTGCAAGGAAGAACTCAGCCGTGAAACAATCGTAGTTCCAGCACTTGGTCACACCGAAGGCGAAATCGTTGTAGAAAACGAAGTTGCTCCAACCTGCACAAAGGATGGCGCATACGATAACGTTATCTACTGTACTGTATGTAAAAAAGAACTCAGCCGTGAAACAATCACAGTAGCAAAACTTCCTCATACCGAAGTTATCGACAAGCCAGTAGCGCCCGATTGCGAAAACACAGGTAAAACAGAAGGTAAGCATTGTGGTGTTTGTGGCGAAATTCTTGTAGCACAAGAAACTCTCCCAGCACTTGGCCACAAGGAAGGCGCAGTTGTTGTAGAAAACAACGTTGCTCCAACTTGCGAAAACAAGGGCTCCTACGATAACGTAGTTTACTGCACAGCTTGCAACAAGGAACTCAGCCGTGAAACCATCGTAGTTGATGCACTTGGCCACAGCTTTACAAAATACGTTTCCGACGGTAACGCAACTTGCACCGAAGATGGCACAAAGACAGCAAAATGCGACCGTTGCGACAAAACAGACACAGTTATTGATGCTGGTAGTGCACTTGGTCACAGCTTTACAAAGTATGTTTCCGACGGTAACGCAACTTGCACCGAAGACGGCACAAAGACAGCAAAATGTGACCGTTGCGACAAAACAGACACAGTTGTTGATGCTGGTAGCGCTCTTGGCCACGATTGGGACAACGGCGTTGTAACAACACCTGCAACATGTATCAAGGAAGGCGTTTTGACATACACTTGCCAAAACGACAAATCTCACACAAAAACAGAAGTTATCTCCATCGACAAAGATGCTCACGCTTGGGACGATGGCGTTGTAACAACAAATCCAACCTGCACAAAGGATGGCGAAAAGACATTTACTTGTGCACACAATAACAAGCACACCTATACCGAAGTTGTTGCAAAACTTGGTCACGACGAAGTTAAGCACGACGCTAAAGCCCCAGCTTGCGAAGATATCGGTTGGAAGGAATACGTAACATGTACTCGTTGCGACTACACAACCTACGAGGAAATCCCAGCACTCGGTCACACCGAAGGCGCAGTTGTAGTGGAAAACAACGTAGCACCTGATTGTGAAAACGCAGGCTCCTACGACAACGTTGTTTACTGCACAGTTTGCAAGGAAGAACTTAGCCGTGAAACAATTGTAGTAGATGCACTTGGTCACAAACCTGCTGAAAAGGTAGTGGCAAAGGAAGTTCCCGCAACTTGCACAGCCGAAGGCTCCTACGACGAAGTTGTTTACTGCTCCGTATGCGACAAGGAACTTGACCGCGATACAATCGTAGTTCCAGCACTTGGTCACAAGGAAGGCGCAGTTGTTGTAGAAAACAACGTTGCTCCAACTTGCACAAAAGATGGTTCCTACGATAACGTAGTTTACTGTACAGTATGCAAAGAGGAACTCCACCGCGACACTATCACAGTGGATGCACTTGGACACAAACCTGCTGAAAAGGTAGTGGAAAACGAAGTTGCTCCTACCTGCACAGCCGAGGGCTCCTACGACGAAGTTGTTTACTGCTCTGTATGCAAAGCCGAAATCAGCAGCACAACCAAAACTGTAGAAAAACTTCCTCACACACAAGCTACTCGCAAGGAAAATGTGATCGAAGCTACTTGCACGGCACCCGGTTCCTATATCGAAGTTACCTACTGCTCAGTTTGTGGTGAAATCGAAAAAACAGCAACAAAACAAATTGAACAACTCCCCCACACTGTAGTGGTTGATCCAGCCGTTGCACCAACATGTATGACTTCTGGTAAAACGGAAGGTAGCCATTGCTCCGTATGTAACAAAGTAATCGACCCCCAAGAAGTAGTTCCATCGCTTGGCCACACCGAGGGCAAACCAGTTGTAGAAAACTACAAAGAACAAACTTGCCTAAGTTCCGGCCAGTACTACGAAGTTGTTTACTGCACAGTTTGCGACAGCCAAGTGAAGAAAAACTTGGTAACAATCCCCGCGCTTGGTCACGACTATGTAGTAGATGTCGCTGTTGCTCCAACCTGTACCGAAACAGGTCTTACCGAGGGTAAACATTGCAGTAGATGTGACGAAACTCCAACCGCTCAAAAAGTGATTCCAGCGCTTGGTCACACCGAAGTAATTGATGCTGCTAAATCCCCAACTTGTACCGAAACAGGTCTTACCGAAGGTAAACATTGCTCCGTTTGTGGCGAAGTAATCGTAGCACAAACAGTTATCCCTGCAAAGGACCACACCGCAGGTATCAAAGTAGCGGTTGCTCCAACTTGCGAAACAACTGGTCTTACCGAAGGTACCTACTGCTTGGTATGTAACGAGGACCTTGTACCTCAAACAGTTATTCCAGCACTTGGCCACGACTATGGCGGTTGGACAACAACAACTCCTGCAACTTGCACACTCGATGGTATCGAAACTCGCGTATGTGAAAATGATAAGAATCACACCGAAACTCGTCCAATAGTTGCGCCTGGTCACAGCTGGACAACTGACGAGGCAAAAGCTCCAACTTGTACCGAAACAGGTCTTACCGAAGGTAAACATTGCTCAGTATGTGGCAAGATTGATGTTGAACAAGAAGAAATTCCAGCACTTGGTCACAAGTGGGAGTGGATTGTTGATGTAAAACCAACCTACACAACCGAAGGCAAAAAACACGAAGAGTGCAAAGTTTGCCACGCTAAGCAAAACGAAAACACCACAATTCCTGTACAAACATGTCCTCACGACTACGCGTCTACAGTAACAGCTCCAACTTGTACCGAAGCTGGTTACACAACATATGTTTGCTCCATTTGTGGCGATACATACAACGACAATACTATTTCTGCTCTTGGTCACGACTACACATCAGTAGTAACAGCTCCAACATGTACAGCCGAAGGTTACACAACCCATACATGCGAAAGATGTGGCAACGTTAAAAAGGACAGCTACGTTTCTGCAATTGGTCACACTGTAGTAACTGATGAGGCGGTTGCTCCAACTTGTACCGAAACAGGTCTTACCGAAGGTAAACATTGCTCAGTATGTGGCAAGATTGATGTTGCACAAGAAGAAATTGAAGCACTTGGCCACGATATGGACGGTGGTGTGGTAACCAAAGAACCTACTTGCACCGATGCCGGTGTACGTACCTACTCCTGCCAACGCACTGGTTGCAACCACACAGAAACGGAAGCTATCTCTGCACTTGGCCACAAACCTAAATCAGCCGTAAAGGAAAATGAGATTGCTGAAACTTGCACAACTGTGGGTTTCTACGACGAAGTTGTTTACTGCGGTACTTGTAGCGACGAACTTTCTCGCACAACAATCACAGTTCCAACAAAGTCCCACACAGCTGGTGCAGCCGTAAAGGAAAACATCATTGATGCAACTTGCACAACTATGGGTTCCTACGACGAGGTTCGCTACTGTGTTGATTGTGGTATCGAAATGAGTAGACACAATAAGGAAATTCCAGCGGGCCACGACTTCGAAGACGAATTTACAGTGGATGTTGAACCAACTTGCACAACAGTAGGTAGCAAATCCAGACACTGCACACATTGCGAATTCGTTACAGACAAACAACCTATTCCAGCAAAAGATCACTCCTATAACTCTGTTGTAACCGCTCCAACATGTTTGGACAAGGGCTACACAACACACACATGCTCCGTTTGTGGCGACGTAAAAGTTGATACTTATGTAGATGCAACAGGTCACACACCAGCTACAGCCGTTAAAGAAAACAACGTAGCTCCAACATGCACAGCGAACGGTTCTTATGATAACGTAGTTTACTGTACTGTTTGTGGAGTAGAAACAAGTCGCGAAACTGAAATAGTTCCAGCACTTGGCCATGACGAAGTTGCTCACGAAGCAAAAGCTCCAACATGCACAGAAATTGGTTGGGAAGCTTACGTAACATGTTCTCGTTGCGATTACACAACTTATGTAGAAAAGGCAGCACTTGGCCACGACTACAAAGCGGAAGTAACCGCTCCAACATGTACAGACAAGGGATACACAACTCACACATGTACAAGATGTAACGATACTTACACAGATAGCGAAGTAGCAGCAAACGGTCATACAGAAGTAATTGACGCAGCAGTTTCTGCAACATGCACAACAGCTGGTAAGACAGAAGGTAAACATTGCTCCGTATGTAACACAGTTCTTGTTGCTCAAACAGTTGTTGATGCTCTCGGTCACGACGAAGTTCCTCACGAAGCGCAAGCTCCAACATGTACTGAAATTGGTTGGGATGCTTATGTAACATGCTCTCGTTGCGACTACACAACATACGAAGAAAAGGCAAAACTCGGTCACGCAGAAGTTTCTCACGAAGCAAAAGCTCCAACATGCACAGCAATTGGTTGGGAAGCTTACGTAACATGCTCTCGTTGTGATTACACAACTTATGCAGAAAAGGCAGCACTTGGCCACGCAGAAGTTTCTCACGAAGCAAAAGCTCCAACATGTACAGAAATTGGTTGGGATGCATACGTAACATGTAGTCGTTGCTCTTACACAACATACGAAGAAAAAGCAGCACTTGGCCACGCAGAAGTTTCTCACGAAGCAAAAGCACCAACATGTACTGAAATTGGTTGGGATGCTTACGTAACATGTTCTCGTTGCGATTACACAACTTATGTAGAAAAAGCAAAACTTGGCCATGACGAAGTAGCACATGAAGCAAAAGCTCCAACATGTACTGAAATTGGTTGGGAAGCATACGAAACATGCAGTCGTTGTGATTACACAACTTATGTAGAAAAGGCAAAACTTGGCCACGACGAAGTTTCTCACGAAGCAAAAGCTCCAACATGTGAAGAAATCGGTTGGGACGCTTACGTAACATGTAGTCGTTGCTCTTACACAACATACGAAGAAAAGGCAAAACTTGGTCACGACGAAGTAGATCATGATGCAAAAGCACCAACATGTACAGAAATTGGTTGGGAAGCTTATGTAACATGTTCTCGTTGCGACTACACAACATACGAAGAAATCCCAGCAACAGGCCATACCGAAGGCGAAGTAGTAGTAGAGAACGAAGTAGCTGCAACATGCACAGCAGAAGGATCTTACGATAACGTAATCTACTGTACAGAATGTAATGCAGAACTCAGTCGTAACAAGGTAACAGTAGACGCACTTGGCCACGCAGAAGTTTCTCACGAAGCAAAAGCTCCAACATGTACAGAAATTG
>JAFQSA010000022.1 GCA_017409765.1 Clostridia bacterium
TATGCGTGGCGACTTGGTGCTATCCGGCGAGATGCTTTCCGCATTTGAAATTTTTTCCCTACTGGGCAAAACACCCCTTGGCATACTGCCGGAAAATGACGAAGTCAACTGCAACCTGTCTCTCTACGCCAAACGACCACCCTTTGATATGCTTGCCAAAAACCTTGCCACAGGTAGTGCAGATATGTACGACTGCGAACAAACCTACCGTGGCTTTTGGGGCAAAATCAGACGAAAGTTGAAGAGGAATATCTAATGAACCAAATGTACAATCGTGCGCAACAAATGATACTTGCCGACAAATTCAAGCACAACAAGCAGGACTTTTTCAAAGAACTAACAAACCTGCTCAATTCCTACGTGGACTACGACTGCGTAACGGTGGAAACAATGCAAGGCAAACAACTAAACATGGTTATCACCGTCACTTTGAAGGACAAGTAGTGGCATAATCGCTGTGTGCAAAAATTCCAACCAACAACTTGTCCACTTTTGTGCATATTCGCAAATTGTGGCGCATACCATATCTCAAACGACGGAGGTGCAAACTATGCAAACAAACGTAAACAATATCGTATGCGATGCCGAAGAAACGGATTGGCTAGACCTAACCTACACCGAGCGCAAATACGTGCAAACGGACAAAAAACCACGCAAACGCACAAAAACCCTTGTTGTAGCGCTCATTGTTGTGGCAGTTGTTGTTGCGGCATTTGGCACGGCAATGCTAATTGATAACGACTTTTCTACCGAAGTTTTTGCCGGTATCAAAAAGGCGTACACATCGGTGCTTGCAATTTTCCAAGATGCAACACCCACCAACAACACAATCACTTTGCCGGTAAACATCACACTTGTGGATAGTGTGGATGGCGTATCCACTTTTGGCGGTGGCAAAGCAACTTTGTCCTTTACAAGTGGCACCGTTACGGAAGTGACGGAAAACAGCGTTACAGTTGCCCTTGATGACGACACAACAATCACCTACTCAAACCTTGTTGCTGTGTTTGTTGCCGTGGGCGATAGCGTTGAGCAAAACACCCTAATTGGCAAGTATGATGGCACCTTTTCCACCGTGATTGCCGAAAGTGGCGAAGTTGTAAAACAAGTTGTAGCAAGCGAAACACAACTTTCGTGGCAAGCATAAAACTAAAAGTCAACCCAAGTTTTTGGTTGTTTTTGGCGCTAGCGGTGTACTTCAAACGTGGATTTTTCGCGCTGACGTACACACTTGCGGTGGTGTTGCACGAAATTGCCCACTACATCGTGGCGCTAAAACTGTTTTACCGCTGTCAGGAAATTCAACTGGGAATTTTTGGCGCAGTACTGTATGGCGACTTTGATAGCGTAACGGCATCCGACCGCATCAAGATTGCCTTGGCAGGGCCACTAGCTAACCTTGTGCTGTGCGTTGTGTGCCTTGCAACTTGGTGGATGTGGCCGGAAAGCTATGTGTTTACACAGCCATTTTTTCAAGCAAACGCCAGCATGGCGTGTGTCAATTTGATGCCCTTTTACCCCCTTGATGGTGGCAGAGTTGTAACGGGAATTTTGCAACTAAAGCGCCAAACGGACTGCACCCACATTGTCAAAAAAGTAACGATGATTTGCTCATTGTTGCTTTTTGTGCTGTTTGTTTTGTCCCTTTTTACAGGCCACAATTTGTTTAGTCTTGGGTTGTTTTCGGCATTTCTTTTCAGCGGAGTGCTGACCAAGTCTGCCGGCGAAACCTACGTAAAAACAGCACACGTATACGCAAAAAATTACTTTTTGGCACACGGTATGGAAAAGAAAACGCTTGTATTTGCCACCCAAAACACCTTGGCGGACGTTGCCAAACGCATGCAGGGTAACTACCTCTACGCATTGGAAGTTGTAAACGACGACATGCAAGTTGTTGCAACCTTTTCCATTGCTGATTTGGAGCGCGCCATCATCACAAAACCCCTTTCCACACAGCTAAAGGATTTGAAAAGGGGGTAGGGTACTTATTTATCAATTAGCCGTATATATAAAAATGCAACATAAGAAGGAACACAAAATCGTGTTCCTTCTTTTTTTACGTAAGGTCTATAATTTTTAAAAAATAGTTTATGCAATCTCTTACTAAATATGAATTTTTTCTTGATTTTTGTAGTCGTTGATGATAAAATAATACTTAATATAGGAGGTGAAATTTGTGGATAAGATTAAGCTTGCAACTGTATTTAGCGGTATAGGTGCAATCGAACAAGCTTTGATTAGACTAAATTATGACTTTAGTATTGAATTTGCTTGCGATATCGATGCATATGTCAAGAAAAGCTATTTTGCCAACTATGATATTTCAGAGAATAAATGGTATGATGATATACATAAAATTGACGGAAATATTTACAGAGATAAAATCGACTTATTCGTTGGTGGCAGTCCTTGCCAATCATTCTCAATGGTAGGTAAAAGACGCGGGTTTGAGGATTTTAGAGGGTTATTAGTGTTTGAATTCATCCGTTTAGTGGAGGAGATTAGTCCCAAGGTTTTTATATTTGAAAATGTTAAGGGATTATTAAGTCATGATAGCGGGAAAACATGGGAAATATTAAAAGACAAATTTTATTCGTTAGGTTATCAAATATGTCCTAAAGTTTTGAATGCTAAAGATTATGGAATACCACAAAACAGAGAAAGATTATTTGTGATAGGGTTTAGAGATAAGAGAAATTTCAAATTTCCTAATCCTATGGAATTGAAAATAAAAGTACAGGATTTGCTTGAAGATGTTCCGCCTGTTAAATATTTTCTTCCAGATAAGGGCATAAAATTTGTTACAGATCCTAAAAATATTCAAAAAAGATACACTCAAGTTGATGGTGATGTAGCTTTATGTCAAAAGGCAAATCAGCAGTTCAACTGGCATGGAGACTTCGTGACTCAAGATATAGAAAAGTACTATCTTTCAGATTCGGTTAAAGAATATGTTTTATCGACTGGAACAAAGAACTTTTGTACTCGACCAGAGGTCGATTTGGAAATTGCGAGACCATTGCTATCTACCATGGCAAAAATGCACAGAGCCGGTGTTGATAATTATTTTACAAGAGGAACGAGATTAAGAAAATTAACGCCACGAGAGTGTCTTAGATTGATGGGATTTCCAGATAGTTTTAAAATAGTTGTTAGTGATACGCAAATGTACAAACAGGCTGGCAACAGCATTGTAGTTGATGTCTTAATCCACATATTGGAGAGCATTTATAATGATTGATTTGAAGAGAGCTAAAATTATTTCAGTTGCAAGAACTAATATTCCAGACTGCTTTGTTCTAAAAAACAAAATAGGAAGCGCACATGGGGAAGCCAAGCTCTATGTTGGTGGAACGTCATCGAGAAATTGGGATGATTTTTTTAATAATTTCGACATTCAAGGTATCATTTTAAAAAGTGATATAATGACTTATTTAGATTTGGCTAAAGATGAGTATGAAAATCAAACGCAAGGATATAGAAACGATATTAGTGGCGATTGGTTAAAATATTATGATATTGCGTCTAAATTCGATGATGTGATATCTTTCTCAATAACTCACAAAGACTACACTAATATGAGCAGATATTACATAAACTCATCAAGTAGCGTTTATGCGTTTTTAAGGCAAATATGCTTGCCGGTTATGACCACTCTTTTGTTGGAGAAAATTGTAATTGATGGAAGACATTATATACTTTTTAGACCCTACATCAATGATATAGGAAATATATATGAAAATGAAATAGTAGATTATCAGGTTGAAGAAATTAAAAGTAGCATAAGTATTGATGAAACAACAAAAACACAAATAATTCAAGCGAGAAAAGGACAAGGTAAATACAGGGAATTAATTTTGGATAAGTTTAATGGCCAATGTGCTGTGACAGGGGTAAATGATTCTCGAATTTTAATTGCAAGCCACATAAAACCTTGGACAGATTCAAATAATGAAGAACGAATGAGTCGTGAAAATGGAATACTTTTAAGTCCGACTTTTGATAAGTTATTTGATAAAGGTTTTATATCATTCAAAAATAATGGACAGATTTTATTATCAGATTATTTCGATGAAAGAAATTTCAGTAGATTACGAATAGATGATAGAATTATTTGTAAGTTATATTTGACAACAGAAATGCAAACTTATTTAGACTATCATAGAGATATCGTATTTAAGCATTGAGTTGTGTGAAAATTGATGACGATATAGCTTTTTATTCGGTTATCGTTAGATATGTTTTGTGTGAGCACGATAAATATAATGTTAAAAAAAGGAACACAAATCTGTGTTCCTTTTTTTTCTACTGTTTTATTTGAATTAGTACATCTCCCCTGGTGTTTGTTGACCAGCTGGCTCTTTTTCTGGTACTTGTTTTGGCGGATTTTGGTAGTAGTTAGCAATCAAAAAAGGCAGGGAAAATTCCCTGCCTTTCATAATTATTGGTTATTTGCCAAAGCGTGGCAATCGCTGTGGGTATGTTATTAGTACATATCCCCTGTCGCTGGTTGATTATTGTCAACCTTTTCAGGCACATCGCAAACGATGCTTTCGGTGGTCAAAAGGGTGCCGGCAACGCTTGCTGCATTTTGCAATGCGCTACGTGTTACCTTGGTTGGGTCGATGATGCCCTTTTCAATCATGTTGCCATAGGTGCCAGTTAGCGCATCGTAGCCAAAGTTGTGGTTGCCGTTTGCAAGCACAGTTGCAACAATCTCTTGTCCGTCAACACCGGCATTTTCCGCAATTTGGATGATTGGTGCTTCAATTGCCTTACGTACAATTTGTGCGCCAAGTTTTTCGTCGCCGGACAAAGTTTCAATCAATGCGTCAAGTTCGTTGATGGCACAAAGCAATGCCACGCCACCGCCGGCAACAATGCCCTCAACAGTTGCAGCGCGAGTTGCGTTCAAAGCGTCCTCAATGCGGAGTTTCTTTTCGCGCATTTCCACTTCGGTAGCAGCGCCCACGCGAATTACCGCCACGCCACCTGCAAGTTTTGCAAGACGTTCTTGGTACTTTTCGCGGTCGTAGTCGCTTGTGGAAACTTCCATTTGCGCCCTGATTTGTGCAATGCGTTGACGTAGTGCATCGGGGTGTCCCATGCCTTCCACAATGATGGTTGTGTCCTTGTCCACCTTTACTTGCTTAGCGCGTCCAAGCATATCTAGCGTTGCGGTTTTAAGGTCCAAGCCAAGTTCTTCGGTGATGACCGTTCCGCCCGTCAAGATGGCAATGTCGCGTAGCATTTCCTTACGTCTGTCGCCAAAGCCAGGCGCTTTTACTGCCACGCAAATAAAGCTACCGCGCAGTTTGTTCAAAATTAGTGTTGTAAGCGCTTCGCCCTCAACATCCTCGGAGATGATGAGCAACTTTCCGCTAACTTTTACAACTTGTTCCAAAAGTGGCAACAACTCTTGGATGTTACCAATCTTTTTGTCAGTAATCAAGATAAATGGATTGTCCAACTCGGCAACCATTTTGTCGGTATCGGTAGCCATGTATGGGCTTGCGTAACCGCGGTCAAATTGCATGCCTTCCACAACGGCAAGTTCCGTTGCGATGGTTTTGCTTTCCTCAACTGTGATAACGCCGTCGTTGCCCACCTTTGCCATTGCATCACTAACAAGTTCGCCAATGGCCGTATCCCCTGCGGAAACGGACGCTACTTGGGCGATTTCTTGTTTGCCGGATACTGGGATGGAAATTGATGCAAGTTTGTCCACGCACACTTTAACGGCGCGATCGATACCACGCTTCAAAATGATGGGGTTTGCGCCCTCCATAACGTGCTTGTTGCCTTGTGTGATGATTGCTTGCGCCAAAACTGTTGCGGTAGTAGTGCCATCGCCAACAACGTCGTTGGTTTTGGTGGATGCTTCCTTGATGATTTGTGCGCCAACGTTTTCAAATGGGTCCACAAGCACAACTTCGCGCGCGATTGTAACGCCATCGTTTGTGATAAGTGGACTGCCGTATTGTTTTTCCAAAATTACGTTACGTCCCTTTGGACCAAGTGTGATTTTTACGGTGTTTGCAAGTTGGTTTACGCCCGATTCTAGCGCAAGTCTTGCATCTTGTCCATATTTGATTTGTTTAGCCATTTTGCCTCCTAATTAACTGTGCGATTGTGGTAAATTGACAAACGTATTTGTAAAAATGATGTCAACATGATTGCCCCGTGTGTAAAGGGCGGTGGTGTGGTATGTTGATTGGCAAAGTTGCCTACAAAGTTCAACACATCACAATGTGGGTGGATGTGTTATCCTTCCACAATCGCCAAGATGTCTTGTTGTCTAATGATGGTAACTTCTTCGCCATCAATTTTGAAGTTGTTGCCGGCAAACTTTGCGTAAAGCACCTTGTCGCCTGGTTTTACAACCATTTTGATCTCGTTGCCGTCTACAATTCCGCCTTCGCCAACTGCAACAACAACGGCAATTTCTTGCTTGTCTTGTGCGGCCGTTGGCAAAAAGATACCGCCAACTTGTTGCTCAACTTCCTTGATTTGCTTAACAACAACCTTGTCAAAAAGTGGTCTAATTGTCATTTTTCCTCCAATATGCCTAGTGAAATTTGCAAACACTTTCCAATCAACAAAAAACATTCTAACCTTTTTGGGGTAGGTATCAGCGGAACCCACTGTGGTGTTGTCGTAAAATTGGGATGTGTGATACGTCTACCAAGACATCACAAAACTCATTGTAGGGGACGACGTCCTTGGCGTCCCGAACAGCATTGTATCACAATTGTGTGGTCGGTGCGCTGTTTATTGTTGTGGTTTGTTTGTGTTTTTTCACAAAGCACTTTTGTGTTTTGTTATCAATATTTTACCATACAAGCGCCAAAAGTCAATATTATTTGCGGTGCATTTTGCCACTTTTTTTGGCAAACATTGTAAATTTAGCGCAAAAGTAACCATGCTTTAACAACTTTTTGCCTGTGCAAGTGGTGCAAGATTGATTGCACATTTGGAGGACAGATTTTTTGCAAAAATCAAATTGTTGAAATTTGCCCAAAAATTATTGTCCCAACACCTTGAATATTTACTGTAAAAATGGTATACTAAGCTGTACGGATATGTGTTGATTGGTGCTTGCAAGCAGCTTGTAGGGCAAATTGTTCTGTCAAAAAGCAACTTGCAAAGTGCAACATTTTCCAACACACAAAAGCAAAAATCTGCGACACGTGTTGTGTTTTTGCGACATTTTTCGTCAAAACCATGCAAGTTTTCCGCGCAAAATTGTGGAACTTTTGCAAAAATACATCAAGGAAGTGTACACTATGAACAAATGGGACAAAAGATTTATGGAACTTACGTACGCCGTTGCCGAGTGGTCCAGTTGCTACAAAGCAAACCGTCACGTTGGCGCAATCATCGTAAAGGACAATCGCATCTTGACAACCGGCTACAACGGCGCACCACAAGGGGTGCAAACCTGCCGAGATAAGGGCGAGTGCATGCGCGAAAAATTGGGCATTGCAAGTGGTACTCGTCACGAACTTTGCTATGCCGTTCATGCTGAACAAAACGCAATCTTGCAAGCAGCACGTCTTGGCGTGTCCTTGAAGGGTGCAACATTGTACTGCACACACCAACCTTGCGTTATTTGCGCAAAAATGATTATCAACTCCGGTATCACTCGCATTGTCTACAAGGAGGGCTACCCCGACGAGTTTTCCATGCAACTGCTCAATCAAGCGGGCGTTCAAGTGGATGCCTACGACAAGTTGTAATTTCTAATCCATCATTCACAGGTAAAAACCATGTCAAACAAACCATACGATCCTAAACCAACCAAATACAAATTCCCCAAGTACACCGACGGTCACTACTTGGTTGTCAAAAAGAACGACCACGCCAAGTTCGACAAGGACTTCCCTTACATCGACAAATCCAAAAAGTTCCAGCGCCGTTTCAAGGCGTTCCGCATTTTGGTGGTGGGACTTGCCATGCCCGTTATGGCGGTGCGCGTTCTCTTGAAGGTGGAAGGTCGCAAAAACATCAAAAAGCACAAACAATTGCTCAAGCAAGGCGTAGTTTCCATCTCCAACCACGTGCACATTTGGGACTACATTGCCGTTATGGATGCAATCCGACCATTTATCCCTTATCACCCAAGTTGGGCAACCAACTGTCGTGGCGAAAACAAAACGCTCATTCGCTACACAGGTGGCGTTCCCGTGCCGGAAGGGGATATCCGCGCATCCTACCAATTTACCAAGGCAATTGAGGAGCACATTTCCAATGGCGGATGGTTCCACACCTATGCCGAAGGTAGCATGTGGGAGAGTTACCAACCCATCCGTCCCTTCAAAAAGGGCGCTTTTCGTTGGGCGGTAAAAACCGGCAAACCCATTTTGCCACTTGCCTTTTCCTACCGTAAACCCAAGGGACTTGTCCGCCTCATTTGGGGCAAAAACGCTCCCCTTTTGACACTTCGTATTGGCGAACCCATCTTTCCCGATATGACCATCCCAACGCCCCAAGCAATTGAAAAATTGACCATCGAGGCTCACCAAGCCGTTTGCCGTTTGGCAGGCATCGACCCCAGCGAAAACGTCTACCCACCCGTGTACGAAAACACTTTGCGCATCGACTACTACGACAACCCCAATGCCCAGCCACTTGATGAGCAAACTGACGGCGCCGAAGAACAAAATTGAGGACACGTGGTGTGTTTTTCGTGCAGTTTTTGCGCAAAAAGTAGTGCGAAAATGTCATCATGCTAAAAAAGGTTGTGTCTTGATGCAACCTTTTTGTTGTTGTCAACAATCATTGTTGGAGTTTGCACCGTCAACAATGGTGCAAAAGTTAATTTTATAATAGATTGTTCACTTGTTGCTAATTTAAGTTTGCAATGATATAATAAGTGTATCAAACAATAAACAGGAATTTTTACAATGAAAAAAATCTCACAAAAACTTTCAATTTTGTTGCTATTTATGCTGTTATTTACAACCTGCATTACCTTTGCAAGTTGTCAAACATCGGGCAAAAATATCAAAAGTTACATAACGCGCACAGAGTATATGCATTCTACTACCGACGAAGGTACCGTGTGGTCTATCAGATGCTTTATCAAAACGGACAAATTCAGTGTTAAATCTGCCGAAAAGATTGTTGTTAATATCAACGGTAAGGAAATTACCGCTACAATTCCAACTTACTCCTCGCAAAACTGTTTTGATGTTGAATATCTTGATACCAAAAACCGAGATTCAAAACCCACAATTCGTTCCTGCTATGCATATTTTTCCGTAGATGTTGATGGTGGAAACGATGATGGCGGAAAAACAACCACCGACCTTACTGTAATTATCATTGTGGGTGCAGTATTGTTGGTAATCGGCGGAGTGCTGCATTTTGTAGCGGTAGCATCCAACATACGCGTTCTTACCTACATTCCTGGTGGCGTTTTCCTTCTTAGTGTAGTAGCATCATTTACATTTAGCGTTACCGAAGGCTTTGTTATGTTGGGTTTCTTTGTGGCTTATTTGATTGCTTGCAGAGTAATTACAAAATTTTTCCTCGACTGAGTTTGTCGTATAACACCTAAAAAACAAAAAAGCAAGAGCAGGGGGTATTCCTTAACTCTTGCTTTTTTTGTTGTAAATTTGTATTTATGCCAATTTTGCTAAGTTTAACTGTGGTGGTGTGCTAAATGCTCGTTGCAAAAATGCTTTACACAAAACAAAATTGCAGAAACTATGACGAAAGTTTTTGTTGCGACTAACGCAGTTGTGCAGGTAAGGGTGTTTGTGCATACTACTTATCTTCCGGTATGTACTCGATTGTTAGGTAGTCAAAGTCTACGCTTTCTACAAAGTCGCGCACAAGGTATCTTGTCATGTTGAAGCGCACAAAGTGGATGTAGTTTGTAACGGTGGAAATGGGCGTAGGAATATCCATCTTTTCGCAAATGTCGCGCAATGCCTCGCCGTAGAGGTAGTCGTTTGCCAAAAACTCGCACTCGTGCACGATGTTTCGTGTGATTTTGTCATTTGCAATTGTCTTTGCCCAAATTTTCATACTTTACTCCAATGATGTTTTCCGCTTACTACGGTATTCCGTTGACTTGTTTGTGCAATATGTCCCTGTGTGTCGCAAGGGAAAATGGCAACATTATTTGCCGTCAACTGTCTACTTTCAATAACGTAGGGAACGACGTCCTCGGCGTCCCGCTTGTAGAATTACCAACAACTTTTATTTATTGTTCCCATTATACCAAACATTTTGACACTTTGCAATGCCTTTTGCGCGACATTGCAAAAATATGTGATGTTGCAAGCTTTCCGCAATTGCTCTCAAAAACACACAAATCCCCTTTAACAACGTCAAAACCCACATCTAAAGGTACTTTTTGTGTTATATCAATTTACTAATTTACCACTTTGTGGTAAAATTGTGTAATCAGGTTGTTGCATTTGGGCAAATTTTGTCCCTTTGCACCCACTCAAAAATCATCTCACAGGAGATTTATCAATGAAAATCGGCATTTTTACCGCAATGGAAAAGGAAGCAGTTTCCTTCCTCGATAACGCAACAAAAACAATGGACGGCTCCTTTGCCATCTACAACTTCACTTTGGGCAACCACGATGCAGTACTTTGTGTGCCAGCAACCGTTGGCGAAATTGCAGCATCGGCAAGTTGTCAACTGCTCATTTCCAAGTACAACGTGGACTTGATTTTGAACTTTGGTGTTGTTGGCGCATTGACGGAGCAAATGTCGGTGTGCAGTACTGTTCTTGTCAAGGACGTTGTTCACTACGACATGGACGTTTCCGCCATTGACAATATCCCTGTGGGCCGTTATGGTTGCTTTGACGACGTTGCAGTTGCAACTGATGAAAAACTTCTTGCCAAGGCGCTGGAACTAAAGGATATGCCAGTGGTGCGCTGTGCTTCTGCCGACAAATTCGTGGACGATGCCCAAGCAAAAAGCCATCTTCACAACCAATTTGGCGCGGATATCTGCGATATGGAGTCGGCCGGCATTTTGTTTGCTTGCCGTTTCAACAACGTACCATGCTTGCTTGTAAAGTGCATTTCCGACAGTCTTTTTGGTGGCTACCAAGAGTACCGTTTGACCACCAAAGAGGTAACCAAAGGCTTTTTGGATTTGGCAACAAAAATTGTAGAAAATTTCTAAAATAGGTAACAATATGAGTAAAGTAGCAATGTCGGCCTGCGCCGACTACCAACCACAAAACGTTCAAACTGCCGTTAGCGACGTGCTTTTGCAACTTGGCGGTTTGCAAAACTTTGTAAAACCAGACCAAAAGGTGTTTATCAAGGTAAATTTGGTGCGCGAAATGTCCCCCGACAAACAGGGCACAACCCACCCCGAAGCGGTAATTGCTTTGGTAAACGAACTTTCCAAAATCACCCAAAACATCATCGTGGGCGACTCTTGCGGTGGCATGTACACAAAGGGCGTCATGAACGTGGTGTACAACAAGTGCAAAATGACGGAAATTGCCAACCGCACCTGTGCCAAACTCAACGACGACTTCGACTTCCAAACGGTGGAACTAAACGGCAAAAGCCTGCAAAAGTGCGAAATTATCAACGCATTTACCTCGGCGGACGTTGTAATCAATTTTACCAAACTAAAAACCCACTCTTTCGCTGGATACACAGGCGCTGTCAAAAACTTGTACGGCCTAATCCCAGGTCTACTCAAGGTGGAATTGCACAGCCGTTTTCCCGACCTTGGCGACTTTTGCAACCTGCTTTGCGACATCGAACAATACGCAAAAAGCAAAATTGTTTTGCACATGATTGATGGCGTAATCGGTATGGAGGGCGCTGGTCCAACCAACGGCAAACCCAAGTTTATCGGCCAAATTTTGGCAAGTTCAAACCCCTACGAATTGGACGTTGTTGCCGTGTCACTTTTTGGCAAACCCTTCGATATGCCATTGTTGCAAGTGGCCAAAGAGCGTGGACTTGTAAGCGACGACCTAGATACCATCGACTTTGATTTTGCCACCCTCGCAGACAAGTTTGTGGACAACTTCGACATCCCCGAAGTAACCAGCGCAAACACCTTTTTGAACATGCCAAAGTGGGTAAAAAAACTTGCCAAAAAGTACCTCACAAAAAAGGTAAAAATCGACAAAAACAGATGCCGTGGTTGCGGAAAATGCGTAACTCATTGCCCAGCGGAGGCTTTGCAAGTGGTGGACAAAAAGGCCAAACTCAAGCAATCCAAATGCATCCGTTGCTACTGCTGTCAAGAACTTTGCCCCTTCGATGCAGTACAACTAAAAAAGACCTTTATGTATCGCGTTTTGCACACCTTTTCCCACACCAAAAAGAAGTAAACTAAACTATGACAAACTCAAAATACATCCAAGATTTTTGCAAACTTTTGCAAGTAAACACAGTATCTAACGGCGGAGATTTTGCCACCTTCCACAAGGTGCTTGCCCAAGTTTTTCCACAAGTTCACGCACACCTACACAAGGTGGATCTTTCCGCAGTTGCGGGCGATCGCGACTGCGCCAATGTTTTGCTTTTCAAATGGGAAGGTATTTCCCACGACAAGCCACTTGTTTTGATGGCCCATCAAGACGTTGTTCCCGTGAACGAAACCCATTGGGACTACCCACCTTTTGACGCCACAATTGTGGATGACAAGGTGTACGCGCGTGGTGCAATCGACTGCAAAAACACGTTGTTTTGCACAATGATGGCGGTGGAAGAACTGCTTACACAAGGCATTGTTCCCCCACAAGACGTGTATCTAAGTTACAGCCCCAACGAGGAAATTTCCGGCGCGGGCACACCAATTGTTCGCGACTACTTTGTTGCAAAAAACATCACGCCATTTTTGGTAGTGGACGAAGGCGGTGCGCTGATGAAGGCGGACGGCAAAACCTACCACAAGGATATGCTTATGGTGGGCGCAACGGAAAAGGGCTATGCCGACGTTAAATTTGTTGCCAAAGGTAACGGCGGACACGCCTCCAACCCACCACTTAACACCCCAATTGCACGCATTGCCAAGTTTGTTAACTATTGCGAAAATCATCAAATTTTTAGACCACGTGCTACAAAAATCGCCAAAAAGATGGTGTACAAAATGGCGGACGCGTTGCCATTTTTCAAACGTGTTGGTTGCAAAACAATTGGCGTAACAGGCGGACTTGTTGCACCCATTGCTTGCTCAAAACTGGCAAAGCGCGCAGGTGCAATGTTGTTTAGCACAACCATTGCATTTACCACAACAGGTGGTGGCACCGTTCGCAACGCCATCCCCAACGAAGCCTACGTTACAGCCAACATCCGCTTTTTGCAGGGGGACACAAGCAAAAAGTGCTTTGCAAAACTCACTAAACTTGCCAACAAGTTTGACCTAGAAATGGAAGTTATCAAATTCCGCGAGGCAAGCGGTGTTGTGGATATCAACGGCGAAGGTTACAAACTTTTCCAAAGCATTGCAAACCAAATCTATCCCGATGCCGTTGTTTGCCCATTTTTGATGTATGCCGGCACCGATTGCCGACACCTTCAACCCATTGCCAAGCACGCCATCCGTTGCACACCAATTGCTTTGACATACGAACAAGTGGCATTGATGCATGGCAACAACGAAAACTTGACAATTTCCGCACTAGATAACTGCATCAAGTTTTTCAAACAACTTATCCAACAAAACAAGTAGTGCACACAGTTGCGCGCATTTACTTGACATATATCTACTATTGTAGTAAAATTAGACCATCAAAAAATATTTACGACATCACAACTTAAAGCGACACCTGCTTTAGGTTGTTTTGTGCCGTTATGATAAAATCGAAGGAGATATTTATGGCAGAAGTTCAATTGACCGAAGCAGGTCGCAGAGAGTTAGAAGCTCGTTTGGAGTACCTCAAATCCGTTCGTCGTGCAGAAATTGCCGAAGAAATCAAAATTGCTCGTGGTTTTGGTGACCTTTCCGAAAATGCCGAGTACGACGCTGCTCGCAAAGCACAAGCGGAAATGGAAGGCGAAATTGCCGAAATCGAAGCAAAACTCCGTCTTGCAAAAATCATCCACGAAATCACAATTACTTGTTGCGAAGTGGTAAATGGTGTAGACCAAGCGGAAAAAACATACACAATCGTTGGTACAACGGAAGCGGACTTTGCTGCTGGCCGTATCAGCGACGAATCCCCAGTTGGCGCAGCACTTTTGAAGACTGCCGAAGGCGAAGTTGCCGAAGTATTGTTGCCAAACGGCCGTGTTAAGTACATCAAGGTTATTTCCATCAAGAAATAATCCCACAGCGCTGTTACAAGTTTTGGCTTGCTTTTTGCGGAAACTCTGCAAAACTACTGCATTTTGTCCATCGCACACAAAGTTGTTAGCAACCATTTCTTGAACAATCCCATCACAAAACAAAAAACAAACCCACGCCTTGCAAATGCGCCAAAGTGGTAGGACTTAGTCAATCAATCTCTGCAAACACAGTTTTGTAGGGGAGGGGTTGCCCCTCCCGCATGTTTTAGCGCTACCTTTCCAAGGCAAATTGGAGTAAACTTATGAGTGAACAAAACGTACAAACACCTGTTGTAGAACAGGACCTTAACGAAATTTTGCAAATTAGACGCGACAAGCTCGCAAAGTTGCAAGCGGAAGGCAACAACCCATTCGAAATCACCAAGTTCGACAAAACTCATTCCAGTAAACAAATCATCGACAACTTTGTTGATCCAGTTGAAGGCGAGGAAGCCGAACCACAAATCGTTGCCATTGCCGGCCGTATGATTTCCCGCCGTATCATGGGTAAAGCAAGTTTTTGCCACATTTTGGATGGCGAAGGCACAATCCAACTTTACGTAAAACGCGACGAAATTGGCGTGGACGAGTACCAAGCATTCAAAACTTGGGATATCGGCGACATCGTTGGTGGTGTAGGCGAAGTTTTCCGCACACACATGGGCGAAATCTCCGTAAAACTCAAGTCCATCACACTTTTGTCCAAGTCCTTGTTGCCACTTCCTGAAAAGTACCACGGACTTCGCGACCTCGAAACACGTTACCGTCAACGTTACGTTGACCTTATCGCCAACCCAGACGTAAAGCGCACGTTCGTTATCCGTAGTGGCATCATGAAGGCCATCCGCGAGTTTTTGGACAACCGTGGCTTTATCGAAGTGGAAACACCAATCTTGAACACAATTCCAGGTGGCGCAAACGCACGTCCATTTGTAACTCACCACAACACTTTGGATATCGACATGTACATGCGCATAGCACCGGAACTTTACCTCAAGCGCCTTATCGTTGGTGGCTTTGAGCGTGTTTACGAAATTGGCCGTCTTTTCCGCAACGAAGGTATGGACCAAAAGCACAACCCAGAGTTCACAACAATCGAACTTTACCAAGCGTACACCGATTTCGAAGGCATGATGGAAATCACTCAAAGTTTGTTCTGCTATGTAGCCGACAAAGTTCTTGGAACACGCCTACTTCCTTACGGCGACGTAACAATCGACCTCAACAACTGGTCCAAGATGACCATGATCGAGGCGGTACAAAAGTACACAGGTGTGGACTTTACAAACCTTACCGACGAAGAGGCAGTTGCTCAAGCGGAAAAACTTGGTGTTCATCTCGACAAGGGCAAGCAAACATGGGGCCACGCACTTTACGAGTGCTTTGACGAGTTTGTAGAAAAGGAACTCATTCAACCAACGTTTATCTACGACTACCCCGTAGACGTAAGCCCACTTGCAAAGCGCAAGCCAACGGACGGACGTTTGACAGAGCGTTTCGAGTTCTTTATGAACGCGGCGGAAATGGGCAATGCCTTCTCCGAGTTGAACGACCCAATCGACCAACAAGAGCGTTTCATGGCGCAAGCACGTGCCAAGGCAAATGGCGACGACGAGGCGCAAATGACGGACGACGACTTTGTAAATGCACTCAAGTACGGCATGCCACCAACAGGCGGTTTGGGTATCGGTATCGACCGTATGGTAATGTTGTTCACAAACAACCAATCCATCCGCGACGTACTTTTGTTCCCCACAATGAAACCCATTGCGGAGTAACAGCGTAGCTGATACGTAAGTAAATAACTACAAAACAAAGGACAAGACACATCATCTTGTCCTTTTTTGCTACTATTCAACATTTCGACATAGGTGTAATGCTCATTTGTAGGACTTATGTCCGCAACTGTCTGCATACAACCATTATCGTAGGGGAGGGGTTGCCCCTCCCGCCTAAACAACAAGCATGCGCCTTAATGCCCGCTCGTCCGTTTTTATTGAAACAAATTTATAACCATCTTTTTCTTTTTGATAGCATATTGATATGCAATTTTTGTTCCGCTTTGCCTAATTGTTGGGAGCGGTGTGCAGTTTTGTTGCCCTGGTATATACTTGTCGTTGTAGTAAAACACACAGCAATCGCATTGGTCAATCATCTCGTAATTGCGCTCAACGTAACAATTTTTTCCTGCGTTAGATAACTTTTGTGGAAAGTAGGTAATTTCGTAGAATTTTAGCAGATATTCTTCGTAGGATTTATCTATGTGTTGATAGATTGACCTAACGTACACCCTTTGGATATATGGATATTGCTTTTGCAATTTGGAAACAACTTCCCATGCCAAGTTATCAAACTCACTTTTGCTACCAAACAAAAATGTTGTTGCACCCTTGTCTATCAACATCAAAGTGGTGTCATACAGCGCCTTTCTCAATTGCTCAGTTGATTCAATTTTTCGGTGTCCTACAAAACAAACTTTCATATTGCGCCCTAATTATCGTGGAATTCCACAAAATATTATAAGATACAGCGCCCTAAATGTCAATATCGTGGAACTCCACGAGATAAATATTTTACAAATTCATATAATAATTTCGTGGAATACCACAATGGTATATCGAGGGACAATATGAATTTGAACGATGCAATTATCAAAAGAATAGAGGAAATTTGCCAACAAAAGGGTATCAACGTGTGCGAGGCATCACTTGGTGGTGGCAAATCTCCATCGGCAATCTACGACCTTATCAAGGGCAGAACAAAGTGCTCCAAGGTGTCCACAATCAAGGCATTTTGCCAAGGTGCGGGCATAACTTTAGCGGAGTTTTTCGACAAAGACTACTTTAACGATTTTGAAGACTAAAGTATATTTATTTGATAGTGAGGGCGAGCCATAATTGGCTCGCTTTTAGAGTATAACTTATGTAATTAGTTCGCATCAAAAATATCGACAGGTTACAAAGATAGTTTCCTTGTAATAAAACCTGGCATTGATATAACTTGCCATTCTTTACTTTCTCTAGGATCAATAGTTCCAGAGCAAGATCCAGATTTCTTTTCTCCTAAAATAAAAAAAGTGCGCCAACCGAAGTCGACGCACCGAAAACGCAAACCCCGATTGTCGCGAAACAAACCATAACAGAAATAAGGAATTACCTCACACCATTTGTAGTTGGAGCTTGCAGTTTTTGCAAACATTCAATTATGCAAATAGTGTGACAAAATAAAGGCATAATTATCCCTATAAAGATAAAAATCCCCTATTCCTGTCTATTAAGTTTGTTTCGCAAAGATATTGTACCACAATTATTCGACAAATGCAATACAAAACAAAAAAAATCTATCGTAGCAAATTATCTACGATAGATTTCTTATTTTTAGCAAATATTATTTTCCAAAACAGCTATTGCTTTTTGCCAACTCTAAACGACCATAGCAATGGCTCCCACTTTGGGGGCGCGATGCGTAAAGCAAACAGTTCAGTAAAGGCTCCCACTTTGGGGGCGCGATGCGTAAAGCAAACAGTCCAGAGAACTGTTTGTAGCTAAAGCGTCGAAGTGAGCTGTGCTCACGAGAAATGGCATGCGTTAGCAGACGGAGAGGGTGTGAGAAAAATTTTTAGTTTTACTTCTACTTCTCTTTCACAACCATTGCGCGCAAACTGTTCAAAATGGCAAGCACGCACACGCCCACGTCAGCAAGTATGGCAACAATCAAGCCAAAGGCAATTTTGTCCAACAATCCAATTGCGGAAAGTACAAGAACGGCAACCTTCACGGCAATGCTAAACACAATGTTTTGCTTTACAATTGCAAGTGTCTTTTTGGCAATCTTTTTGGCGGTAACAATGGCTTTGGGATTGTCATTCATAAGCACAATGTCCGCCGATTCCACGGCCACGTCGCTACCCATTTTGCCCATTGCAATGCCCACGTCCGCAGTTGCAAGTACGGGCGCATCGTTGATGCCGTCACCCACAAAGGCAACAACACCCTTTTGTTTTAGTTGATCCACAACGGCAACTTTGTCCTGTGGCAATAGCTCTGCGTGATAGTTTTCGATACCAAGATCGCTTGCCACCTTTTTGGCAACTTGCTCGCTGTCACCAGTAAGCATAACGGTGGTGCAGTTGTTTTTTGCAAGTTCAGCAAGTGCTACGGGACTTTCCTCCTTGATTTGGTCGGCAATTGTGATGTATCCCACAAACTTGCCATTTTTTGCCACAAAAACTGTGGTGGAAGATTGTTCAATTTGGGGTACTTGTACATCGTACTTGGCAAGCAGTTGCTCGTTTCCGCACAAGATTGTACCACCAACGTACTCGGCAACAATACCAAGACCGGCCATTTCCGTAACAACGGCACGTTTTTCCGCAGGGAATTCATTGTTGATAGCCACCGCAATTGGGTGGTTACTGTATTGCTCGCAAATGGATGCAAGTTCCAACACTTCGTTGCGGTTTTCCGCAGGGAACACGTCGGTAACAACAAAGTTACCCTTGGTTAGTGTGCCAGTTTTGTCGAAGGCAAAAACGTTTGCTTTGGCAAGGGTTTCCAAGTAGTTGCTACCCTTTACAAGCACACCCATCTTGCTTGACGCGGTAATTCCGCCAAAAAATCCCATCGGCACGGATATTACCAACGCGCATGGGCAGGATACAAACAAAAACATCATTGCGCGCTTTAGCCAAATTGTCCAAAGCCCATCGAATAGCGGTGGAACAACCCCCACCAAAACCGCCAAAATAACTACGATTGGTGTGTAGTACTTGCTAAACTTTGTGATAAATTTTTCCGCAGGCGCTTTGTTTGCGGTGGCATTTTCCACCAAATCCAAAATTTTTGCAACGGTGCTGTTGTCGTAGTCGCAGGTTGCTTGCACCTTCAAACTGCCGTCCAAAAGGATACAACCGGATACAACGTCGTCGCCAACGTCCACCCACTTTGGCAAACTTTCGCCGGTGATGGCGCGTGTGTCGACGTTGCAACAACCCTCCACAACAATGCCGTCCAAGGGGATTTTGTCCCCCGCTTTCACAATCAAGATGTCGCCAAGTTGAATTTCGCTTGGATGAACTTCCACTTCCTCGCCATCCACAAGCATGGTGGCAGTTTCCGGGCGGATGTCCATCAGTTCCGCAATGTTTTTGCGCCCTTTGGCAACGGCATACCTTTGGAAAAGTTCGCCAATTTGGTGAAGCATCATCACGGCAACGGCTTCGATGTACTCGCCAATGGCAAATGCACCAATGGTGGCAATTGTCATCAAAAAGTTTTCGTCAAACAAATTTCCGCGGATGGTGTTGCGCACGGCTTTCCAAATGATATCGTAGCCAATGCCAACGTAAACTGCCACAAACAGCGCAATTTCCAACACGGGATGCAACGTGAGAGCCAAACTCAGCGCAATCACAACGGCATACGCCACAAGTAGTGCAACAATGCGCACCAAACTTTTTTGATTTCTTGTCATGGCTATATCACCAACGTGCAATCTGGCTCAATTTTTTTGCAAATCTTTTTGGCTTGCAAAACAATTTCCAAAATCTTGCTTTCGTCGCAATCCAGCGTCATTTTTTGTGTCATAAAACTGATTGTCACGGAGTTCACACCCTCTAGTTTGGCAATTTGTTGTTCCATTTTGGATGCGCAATGCGCGCACTCCAAGTTTCTCATTTGTATTACTTTTTTCATAGTTTTCCCCTATTTTGTGTGGTGTAGGTGCTTGATGGCAATGTCGATGATGTCGTGTACGTGCTCGTCGTCCAAGCTGTAGAAAATCTCCTTGCCAACGCGTCTGTTTTTGACAAGTTTGGCTTGACGAAGTATGCGCAATTGGTGGGATACTGCCGACTTTGTCATGTTCAAAACGCTTGCAATGTCGCACACGTTCAGTTCGCTTTTTTGCAATGCCGTCAAGATGCGTATGCGTGTTGAGTCGCCAAAAATTTTGAACAACTCCGCCACGTCGTACAAAAAGTTTTCGCTGGGCATCTCTGCCGAAACCTTTGCCACAATTTCGTTTGTTTTGTTCAATTCACTCACAGGTTTTACCCCCTTGCAATTGATTGTTAGTCAAACAGTTGAATAATTGTTCAACTGTCCATATTGTACATCACATTGTATGATGTGTCAACGCTTTTTACCACATTTTTTTGATGCAATTTACGCTTGGACACGTTTGTATGAGGATGTGTTTGGTTGGTTGTGGTATTGTGTTGCAACTCCTTCCACTTTGGTTGGAAAACACAATTCAAAAAACATAGCAACGCCTTCACTTTGGGGTGACAGCACAATGCAAATACCCATTGTGCCTCCATCCGAGAGGGAGGGGGACCACGTAGTGGTGGAGGGAGCCAACGGAGGTGGGTAACGTTAACTGATAACACTGCATTCTCCCTCAGTCGTCCTTGCCGACAGCTCCCTCCCAGAGGGAGCCAAATTGCTTTGTTGATACGCTTACTCACGAGAAATTTCCGTCGTAGCGTGACGGAGAGGGCTTTGATAGATTTTGCTTTTCAAACATCCTTTGCACACAATTTGGCGCAATCAAATAGTATGGTAGTGGGGCGCAAAGCCACTACAAATCAAGGAGAAAATCTATGAGCTGTTTCAATTTTACCCCAAGATGTAACAACAACTGCAATCACCCCAACGACTACAACGATAGCCGTATTTTCATCATCGAGCGCGGTCCGCGTGGCCCAAGGGGCTTTACAGGCGCAACGGGTGCGGTAGGCCCAATTGGTCCAACGGGAGCAACAGGTGCAACAGGTCCCCAAGGCCCAGTTGGTGCAACAGGTGCAACCGGCCCACAAGGTCCCATTGGCTTGACAGGTCCGCAAGGCCCCCAAGGTATCCAGGGCGAAGTTGGTCCACAAGGTCCAGTAGGCCCAGCCGGCCCACAAGGTCCAATCGGTCTAACTGGCGCAACAGGTGCAACAGGTCCTCAAGGCCCAGTTGGTGCAACCGGTGCAACCGGCCCACAAGGTCCAA
>JAFQSA010000023.1 GCA_017409765.1 Clostridia bacterium
ATGACATAAACAGGCAAAATAACTACCTTGTGGGTGGGTATAATGTGTGAAATGTTTTGTAGATATCTTTGGGCGATTGCCTTGGGTAAACGTACGCTTTGTCCACCAAGGTTGTTGCTTGCAAGGGGGATATATGAAGAAAATTGCAGTTGTACTTTTGCTAATAATTTTGCTAACGTGTCCAAGTGTTGCCCATGCCGAAGGGACAAAATGGGTGCGGATTGTGCGAAACGACACCTACCTGTACGCCACGGAAGATTGTTCCAAACAGTTGTTCGCGTTGGAAAAGTCCTACTACGCGGAAATACTACAAGAACTTGACAAAACCTACTTTGTCAAGGTGGACACACAAGACAAATCCTTTCCCAATTTGTGCGGATACGTGCTCAAAAATGAAGTACGTGTCCAAGAAAATGCTCCCGACAACCCACTTTACCCCACGGAAAAATTGGTGGTAAAAAGTAGTTCCGCCATGCTGAAACTTAGCCCTACACCTTCGGCGGAAATACTGATTGTGGCATCCAACACGCAAAAAGTTTGCTACTACGGCAAGGCGGTTGGCTATGGCGAAAATTGGTACTACGTCTACTTTGCGGGGGAGTTTGGCTATGTGCTTGCAAGTGACGTTACTGCGCCCAACGTCCAACTGCACCCAACACCCATCGACATCCCACAAGAGATGCCAACGGTAACACCACCAACGGAGGACACGCCAACACAAGTTCCGCAAGAAAGCCCTTCGCCCACGGCGGAGATAATTTTGACGGTGTTTGTTTCCCTGTTGGCTGTTGCCATAACCTGCTCGTTGTTTTTGCCTGTCAAAAGCAAAAAACAGGTTTTTGATGGGGATATTTAGTCTTTTGATATTTGGTGGTATGCGGACAGCAGAGGACCTCTGTCCCTACGATTTTGTATTTATTTTGTTTGTTGTCGTTTGATAAGGCAATTGGTAGCATGGGCGGGCGGATATGGAATAAGCCCCTGCGGTGTTGGTTGGTTTGAGTTGTTCTGCCATACTTTGCCGTGTTAATTGAAAAACCATCTTGCTGTATCAGCGCCGTTGACTAGTCAAATAGCACGGCACGGCCTTTGCCACTTGTTTTGAGCATTTCCGCCACCCACGGAACGCTTTGGTAGTTGGTGGTGAGCCAACTTTCGCTATAACCAAGGTCGTTTAGGCTGTCGCGAAACTTTTTGCGCGCCTTGGACAAGTAGCGGTACAATGTGGAAAGTGACACCTTGTACTTTTGGCAGATGGATTGTTTGTCAGTTTTGCGGAGGTAAACCTCACAAATAAGCGCCCTGTACCCCTTGGGGGTGCGTTTGAGAGCTTTGGCTACGCCGTTGTAGAAGTTTAGGTAACTGTTGCGCTTTTCCGTGTAGTTGCAAATCGCTTCCACTTGCCCCATTGTGCCATCTCGAAAATTGAGTGTTGAGTAGGACTTTAGTGCCAAAGTCCTGATTGTTTTGTTTAGATCCTTTGCTGATTGTTTCATACGCAATGCACCGCGTAGCATCACTAATTCGTGATTCATTTGTTCACCTCCGTTGTCCATCTTGTTGGACGTTACTAAATTTTTGGCGCTGCCGCAAGAAGTGGCTGATTGCAACCACTTGTGTTTTTTCAATCACTAGACGTGAGTGAGGTTTGGCGGATAAAATGCAAATAACAGACGTGTTGTTTGTAGGAGGCGAACCGGAAAAGTCTTTGGACAGTTGGGGAAGCCTCCCTACAAAAAACAGATGCATTTTGCCGACAAAAGGCAAACAAAACTTGTGACAGAGCCGATTTGCGAAAAGTTTGTTGAAAATTGGGCATCTTGGGGCGTGGAATGTGAAGACCTGCCAATTTTGCTGAAAACTTTTCCTTTTGAAACGTGACTACTTGCAACTTTTGTGTTGGCGCAAACTTGGGTTGAAAGGGGGAGTTTGCTTAGCAACTTGTTTTGAGATAGCACAAAATTTAGAAAATGACGATGTTTTTGGAAAATTTATCGAACATTTGTTCTAAATTCGAGAGCATTGTAGCACAGAAAGGTTGCCAACAGCATGTCAGCATTGAGGTTATTTCACGCTAAATTTTGCTTTTTTCAAAAAATTTTTTTGTAGTGATTTTGTAAAGGCTTTACCACCTAAACTAGGTGGCTTTTTTTGCGCTTTTACTGGCTGGCAGGATATTTTTTGCAAAATTTGTCGAAATTTGCCTTTGAAAATAGGAGCATCAAACCCATCAAACAAAAGCCAAATTGCGAAAAAATAAATAGTATAATTTTTTTTCAAGGATATTGCCAAATTGTGTTGAAAAAATTTGCTTTATTTGATATAATACATTTAACTGTATATTTTGCTTATTAACTCTACTGTGTGGATGGATATACATTAACTGCTCCACCACTGTAGAAACACTCTAAGGAATACCTATGAAGAAACTACTTTTGATCTTGATATGTGCGCTTGTTGTAGCGACACTTTGCCTGCCAAACGTTGCTTTGGCGGAAACAAAGGTTGCCAACGACGTGCACTTTATAGCCCCAACAGGCATGGCGCTTGTGGGTGACTACTTGCTCATCAGCGACAACGTTGCCGATAATCAAAGCGCAATTTTGTGTTTTGACATCGCAAACGACAATGCGCACGTGTTCACTCACTTGTTGGACAAACAAGCAGTAAACATGACGTCGTCAAATGGTCGCTTGTTTGTTATTTTTGCTGACTGTTTTGTGGAGTACAAAATTGCCGACGACAAAAAGTCGTTGGAGGTTGTGGAAACTTTCAATTTCCCAAAGGTTATTGACGTTTGCATTAGCACTTGGGATGTTATCTACCAAAACAATCCACAAGAAAAAATCTACTTTTTGCAAGATGGCGATCTTGTAGACTCCTTGAAATACATTGATTACAAAACTGACGGATCTCACGGCGAAGGTACTACTGGCATCACAATAGCAAACGGCGTAGATTGTGTTGCTTTGTCCAACGCTTCCGCAAACGACAAGGGCGACTTTGTGTACGTTTCCGGCAAAAACGCAGATGGCAAAAACGCCATCGTTCGTTGGAATGGTGTGCTTGGTTCCGACATCAGCAACGATCCACTAAACAAAAACGGCGTTGTTTGCGCTGGTAACTTTGTTTTGCTTGGTATTGCAACCAACAACCGCGACTACCCTGTTGTGTATGGTGCAAAATCCATGTTCAATCTCAACTACATTCAATCAACAAACAACCACTTTAGCGCCGAACAAGGGTTCGAGGACTTTGGCGCGGAGGAACACGACATCGTTAAGGTTGCATCCAGTAGCACTCACCTTGTAATTTTGAACGACAACAACCAATTGCAAGTGTACCAACTTGTTGATGACGCTGACGGCTCGGCACTATCTGCAACACACACAGTTATTGGTAGCGACCAAGTTAAAACGGCTGTTCCCACCACTTACACAGGATTTACCCTTGCAAAGTCTAGCGGATATCCAACAAACATCATCTACAAAACAAACGACGCCAACACCTCTATTGGCTCCATCTTGACAAAGGATCAAGTTACCGAGTTTGTCATTTTGGACTACGCAGGAGCGGAAAACTCCAGCTACTACTACGTGTTTGTAAACGGTAAGTTTGGTTGGATCAAAAAGAGTGACAATGCCACCACACCTGATACCGACGCGAAAATTGAAATTGTAAACACCAAGGTTAGCGACAAGGTTACCTACAATGCAAAGTTTAACTCACTTGGTAAGGTGTACGTCTACGACCTGCCCTGCTCTAACGATAACATCCGCAAACTGATTGACACAGTTGAACAAACTGGCGACGAGATGACGGAAGTTAAAATTTTGCAACAATTCAAGGAAGAAAACATCACTTGGTACTACGTTGAATACCTAGAAGGCAAGCGTGGTTTTGTAAAGAGTACCGATATCGGTCAATTTACTGCAACCTACGTTGGACCAATGGATGCCGTTGTGGACAAGCAAATCAATGCGTCCTTGTTCAATGCCGTAACGTTGCACATGACAAAGGAACTTTTGCCCGACTCCATGTTCTCCTTTGACGGAATCAACCCAGTAAAACTGTACTCCGGTGACTGGGTAAAACTCATCGAAGTGGACGAACAAGCAGGCGCAGCACTTATCCAAGTGGTTTGCGAAAATGGCGAAACTGCATTTGGCTGGGTAGAAAGTAGCCGTCTTGTGGAAATTGATGCAATCACAACAAATGCAATTGTTGGTTTTGTTGGATTGGGCATTGCTGTGATACTTGCCATCATCTTTGCAAGCGTGTTTATCTCTCGCAAAAAGAAGGTAAGAAAGTAAATTAAACAAAAAAATTAGGCACTCCGTGTGGAGTGCCTTTTTTGATTGGAATATTAGGATTAAGATATATATTTATATAAACATATCAACATAGTTGTGCAAGGTGGCATTGTTGGTTTGCGCAAAGTGGTGTTTGAAGGATCAAAACATCACACTACTGCACAGCAAGGATTGTGCTTTCCGTTGGTTGGGGGATATCTTCCACTAGCGTTAGTTTGGTGACGGAAACCTCGTAGGTGGTACGGGTATCCACCGTGCCATCATCCTGCTTTTTTTGGTATTGACGGGACTGCACACGACCAATGATGTGGATGTGTTGTCCCACCGCCAAGGTGCTGGCAAAACGCGCGG
>JAFQSA010000024.1 GCA_017409765.1 Clostridia bacterium
ATCGATGGTAGCAAGCACGTGTTCACTCCGGAAAGCGTAATGAAAACGGAGGAAAAATTGGGCGCAGATATCATCATGGCATTTGACGAGTGCTCCGCGCACGGTTCCGACCACCGTTATGCCCAACAAGCAATGATGCGTACCCACCGTTGGCTGGATCGTTGTGCCAAAGCGCACCAAAACGGCAAACAAATGCTCTTCCCCATCATCCAAGGCAACTTCTACAACGATTTGCGCGTTGAATCCGCCAAGTTTGTGCGCGACTACGCCGAGTGCGGTATTGCCGTTGGTGGACTTTCCGTTGGCGAACCAAGCGAACTGATGTACAAAATGTTGGACGTTTTGCAACCATACTATCCGGAAAACATGCCTCGATACCTTATGGGCGTGGGCACACCCGACTACATCTTGGAGGGCATCGAGCGTGGTATCGACATGTTCGACTGCGTACTCCCCACGCGTATTGCACGTAACGGCACAGCAATGACAAGCAAGGGCAAAGTGGTGGTGCGCAATGCCAAGTACAAAACGGATTTCACTCCTCTTGATGATGAGTGCGATTGTTACTGTTGTCGTAACTTTACCAAGGCGTACTTGCGCCATTTGGTAAACTGCAACGAAATTTTGGCGGGCGAACTACTTTCCATCCACAACATCCGCTTTTTGCTAAAGTTGGTAGAAGGCGCGCGCGAAGCCATCAAACAAGATCGCTTTGCCGACTACAAACGCGAGTTTTACCAAAAATACTACGGAAAATAGGGCTTAAAAATAGTTGAATTGTGCAAAATTGCAAAATCACTTGCATTTTGTGTCCACATCGGTTATACTTAGGCAGTAATAGTTGCCAAACACTTGGCAAAACACAAATTTGTAAAACTAAACAAGGAGATAATCTACAATGCTTTGGAATCTTTTTAACTTCTTTGAAGACGCAGGCACAGGTACTGAACAACAAAGTGGCGGTTGGGGTATTTACATCATCTTTGGTGTAATGATCGTTTTGATGATTGTTATGATGATCGTCCCACAACGCAAAGCGAAAAAACAACAAGAAGAAATGAACAAAAAACTTGGTGTTGGCGTTACAATCATGACAATTGGTGGCATCATTGGCGAAATCATCCAAATGGACAACGAACACGTTTGGCTTGCAACAGGCCTTGGCGAAGACAAGATTGTTATGCAATTCACACAAAAGGCAATCCACTCCATCGTTAACGCACCTAGCACACCAGCAGAACCAACTGGCGACCAAACCGACGAAGTAGTTGACGAAATTAAATAGTTGACAAAACTAGCAAAAAGTCCAAAGGCAACTTTGGACTTTTTTTGTTGCCAAAAGTTTGTTGACTATGCAACAATTTGTTTAGCAAAAATGCACTTTACATTGTTGGAATGACAAAAATATAGCAATTTGTCTTCCGCAAATTTTTGTGCCTGTTGACAACACTAAACCGCAGGTGTATAATTTACATATAACAATGCCACCTGGGCATTAAACAGAAAGAGAAAATATGAAAAGAACGGCGTTGATTATTATTTTGTTGATGGTTATGATCGCAAGTTGTTTTGCATTTGTTGCATGTGATAAACCTTCAGAAGGTCTTTCGTATAAATTGACTCCTGGTGGAGATTCTTACTATCTTACAGGAATAGGAACATGTGCTGATGAACACATAGTAATCCCATCAACATACGAAGAAAAACCAGTAGTAATAATAAGTAATGAGGCATTTCGTGGTTGTGATGGAATAGTTAGTGTCACAATTCCAAATAGCATAACACATATAGCCAATGATGCCTTTGCGAATTGTTCTAACCTCAAAAGTGTTGTGTTTGAGAAGGGCAGTCAGTTAACTACTATCGATTCTCACGCATTTTCTGGTTGCACAAATCTTACAGATATCAAAATTCCCAATGAGGTAACAGATATAGGTTTCAGAGCGTTCTCTAATTGCGCAAGTCTTGAAAGTATATCAATATCAAGCAGTGTAACGAGTATCGGCTCTTATGCGTTCGAAGATTGCGCTAAGCTAAAGAGCGTAATATTTGAGAAAGGCAGTCAGTTAACTACTATCGATTCTCACGCATTTTCTGGTTGCACAAATCTTACAGATATCAAAATTCCACAAGGTGTAACAACTATCGCTAATTCGGTGTTCTCAGGTTGTTCTGCTCTTACAAGTGTTTCCATTCCAGAAGGTGTAACGACCATCAATTCTCTAGCATTCCGTGGTTGCACAAATCTCACGAGTATCACAATTCCAAGCAGTGTAATAGGATGTTCAAATGCTGCATTCTATGAGTGTACAAACTTGGCAAATATCGTGGTAGATGAAAACAACCGAATCTATCAATCTATTGACGGAAATCTGTACTCCAAAGATGGAAAAACCCTTGTGTTGTATGCGCAAGGAAAAACAAACACATCATTTACCATTCCATCTGGCGTTACAAGTGTAGGGGGGTCCGCATTTTATAGTTGCACAAATCTCACAAGCATAACAATCCCCAAGAGTCTAACAAGTGTTAGCGCATCTGCGTTTACTCATTGCACAGCTTTAGTAAACGTGATTGTTGAAGAAGATCATTCTCGCTATAAAACAATTGATGGAAACCTATATTCTAAGGACGGCAAAACACTTATTTTATATCTTCCCGGAAAGACGGATACATCCTTCGTAATTCCATCTGGAGTAACAAAAATTAGCTCATCTGCATTTGAGAATTGCACCAGCCTATCAAGTGTAACAATTCCAAGTAGTGTTACAAGCATTGGTTTTGCTGCTTTCAATGGATGCACCAATCTTTCTAGTGTTATATTTGAAGATCCAGATGGTTGGTTTGTTGCAGACGGTCGAATAGGTGGAACTAGTGTAACATTGACTGATCCGTCAAAAAATGCAACTTACCTAAATGATAGATATAGTTATTATACTTGGCAAAAATACTAAGCAATAATCAACATCAACCCCAAAGGGCACTGTCTTTGTTGATGGTGCTCTTTTTGTATGCAGTTGGGGATTTGCCCGATGGTGCAAATGCGCTTGTTAAATGTTGGCATACGTGTGCGGTTTTTTGCATAGGATGTACCATTGGAGTGATGTATGTCTAACACAAAAAACACAATTTTGGCAGGCCTAAAGGCGGGCGCAATTGCTTTGGCTTTCAGTTGCATTGGGGTTTTGCTTTTGGCACTGGTGGCAAAGTTGTTTGGCTTGCCGGACAACGTGTTGCCCATTGTAAACCAAATCTTGAAGATTGTTGCCGTTGCCCTTGCAATGATGCTGTGCCTCAAAGAGGAAAACTTTGTTGTCAAAGCTCTTGTTGGTAGTGTGGTTTTCAGCCTTTTGTCGTTGTTGCTGTTTTCCCTTTTGGGTGGCACGTTCCACATTGGCCAAGTTTTGCTTGACTTTGCCATCGCATTGGTAACGTCCGTCATCATTGCGTTTGTAAAAGCGCGCAGATAGCTTGACAAAACCAACGCAATTTGATACAATCTAAATAAGAAATGATTCCGTTCGCTCCTGCCACAAGCGGTTGAGTGGTAAGTGATTAAAGTTCGGCTCGAAGCCCGTCATTTCTTTTTTTATGCAATTTTACCAAAAACTATTGCAATTTTGAAAACGATAGTATATACCAATATTACCAAAAACAAAATCATTTGTTTATCGCCACCGTATGAGATGTGGCGTTTTTTTATTATTTTTCTGTCAAAATAACAAAAAGTGGCAGGTTATTGCCACTTTTTCTTTTGCACAACATCTTGACAAAAAGTCTTGCATTTTTTGTACAACTGTGCTAAAATACTATACTGTAGAAATATGCGGTTATCTCGCAGTAAAATTATGTCGGAGGACAACAATGAAATACACATCTAAAAGAAATAACAACACACTCACAATCACATTCAAAATGGATATGACCGAGTGGGCTACATTTGACAAAAAGGCTTACGAACAAAACAAGGGTAAGTACAGCGTTCCTGGATTTAGAAAGGGCCACGTTCCAAAGTCCGTTTTGGAAAACAGATACGGCAAAGGTCTTTTCTTCGAAGATGCACTTTACCTTGCTGCAAACGAATATTACGGTCAATTTTTGGATAAAAATAAAAAGGCACAACCTGTTGCTCGTCCATCCATCGACGACAAGTCCATCAAAGTTGACGACAACGGCGTATCCTTTGCAATCGTTGTGACAGTTCGTCCCGAAATTGCTCTCGGCGAATACAAAGGTCTTACAATCGCAAAAACAACTCCAGCGGAAGTTACTGCTGAACAAGTTGATGCTGAACTTGCAAAAGTTCGCGAACGCAATGCTCGTTTTGTTGAAGTTACCGATCGCGCAGTTGCCGACGGCGACCAAGTTAACCTCGACTACTCTGGTTCCGTTGATGGCGTAGCTTTCGAAGGTGGCACAGCACAAGGTCAAACACTTGTTATTGGTTCCCACACATTTATCGAAGGTTTCGAAGAACAACTCATCGGTATGAACATTGGCGAAACAAAGGATATCAACGTTACTTTCCCTGCTGAATACCACGCAGAAAACCTTGCTGGTAAGCCTGCTGTGTTCACTTGCACAATCAACGGTATCTCCGTAAAAGAGTTGCCCGCTCTTGATGACGATTTTGCAAAGGACGTAAGCGAGTTTGATACTTTGGACGAGTACAAAGCAGACATCCAAAAGAACTTGGTTGCTCAAGCGGAAAAGGCTGCGCAAGACAAGGACGAAGATACTTTGATCCAAACAGTTGTAGAAAACACAACAATCGACATCCCAGTTGAAATGATTGAAGAACAAATCGACCAATACATCGAAGACTTCAAGTACCAACTCATGTACCAAGGTTTGGATATCGACAGTTACTACAAGTACACAAACTCCACCGAACTTGATTTGAGAAACAACTACAGAGATCGCGCTACAAAGGCAGTTCACACAAGACTTGTATTCGAAGAAATTGTAAAGGCGGAAAAGATCAAGGCACCAAAGAAGGACGTTGACAAGAAGATTGCAGAGTATGCCGAACGCATCGGCAAACCTGCTGACGAATTCAAAGCAACACTTGGTCAAGGCGAAATTGCTTACTTCGAAAACCAAGTTATCACCGAAAAACTCTTGGCATTCCTCAAGAGCGAAAACACAATCGCATAACAAAACTAACAAATAACGTCGGGCAAAACATTTTGTCCGACGTGTTTTTTACAGGAGGCAGTATGGCACTTATTCCAATGGTGGTGGATTCCACCGACAAAGGCGAGCGCAGTTACGACATCTTTTCCCGCATATTGGAGGACCGAATCATCTTCCTTAGTGGGGAAATCACCGACGAAGTTGCCAATCTTGTTGTTGCGCAACTAATCTACTTGGAGTCCAAAGACCCCACCAAAGACATTTCCATCTACATCAACTCCCCAGGTGGCTCGGTAACTGCCGGCATGGCAATTTACGACACAATGAACTACATCCGTTGTGACGTTGCTACCATTTGTGCGGGCATGGCTGCAAGCATGGGCGCATTTTTGCTTAGTAGCGGTACAAAAGGCAAGCGCTTTGCATTGCCCAATGCGGAAATTATGATTCATCAAGTGCTTGGTGGTGCACGCGGACAAGCAACGGACGTTGCCATCCAAACACAACAACTACTAAAAACCAAAAACAAACTCAACCGCATCTTGGCGGAAAACACCGGCAAGGATATTGCCACCATTGAGCGCGACACCGAGCGCGACAACTACCTCACCGCCCAAGAAGCCATGGAATATGGTCTGATTGACCAAGTATTTACAAAACGTAAGTAAGGAGTAAACATGATTCAATATTGTGCATTTTGTGGCCGAAGCGAAGATGAAGTAGGCAAAATGCTATCTTCCGCCACAGGTGTTTGCATTTGTGACGAATGCGTGAAAGTGTGCGCAGATTTTTTGGCGGAGGAGCAAAAACACGCCAAGAAAAAGTCCCCCAAGTTCAAACTTCTTTCCCCAAGGCAAATCCACGAGGAACTAGACAAGCACGTTGTTGGCCAAGATGATGCCAAGCGCACCTTGTCCGTTGCGGTGTACAATCACTACAAACGCATTTTGAACAAGGATAAGACCGGCGATATCGAGTTGGAAAAGAGCAACATCTTGATGCTTGGTCCAACCGGTTGCGGAAAAACTTTGCTTGCCAAAACTTTGGCAAAAATTTTGGATGTACCCTTTGCTGTGGCGGATGCTACCACTTTGACGGAGGCAGGCTACGTTGGCGAAGACGTGGAAAACATCCTCTTGAAACTCATCCAATCGGCCGACTACGACGTAAAGCGCGCGGAAATGGGCATCATCTATATTGACGAAATAGACAAAATTGCCAAAAAGAGCGAAAACGTGTCCATCACACGCGACGTATCTGGCGAAGGCGTGCAACAGGCATTGCTCAAAATTATCGAAAGCACCGTTGCTAACGTGCCACCACAAGGCGGACGCAAGCACCCACAACAGGAAACAATCCCCATCAACACAACAAACATTTTGTTTATTTGCGGTGGTGCATTTGTTGGCTTGGACAAAATCATCGAAAAACGCCAAATTGGTGGCGGACTTGGTTTTGGCAACCAAATCAAGAGCGCAATGGAAGTGGACTACTCCCAATTGGTAAAGCAAATTCAACCACAGGACTTCATCAAATTTGGGCTCATTCCCGAGTTTATTGGCCGTTTGCCCATCACAGTTGGACTTGCCCCATTGGACAAAAATGCCCTTGTGAGCATTCTCACAGTCCCCCAAAACGCACTTGTAAAGCAATACCAACACTTGCTCAGTTTGGACAAGGTGGATTTGGTTGTGGATGACGATGCCCTTGTTGCCATTGCGGAAAAATCCATTGCTCTAAAAACGGGCGCGCGTGGCTTGCGTAGTGTGATGGAAAACTTGATGTTGGATTGCATGTACCTTGCTCCCAACACCAAAGAGCCACAAATTGCGCACCTAACTCGTGCCGTTGTGGAAGGCAAAGAGCCACTAACGTTGCAACTAAAACAAGTGGGATAAGTGGTGTGTATTATGGTGGTGCTAAATTATACTAATAGTTTATTGACACCGATCAAAGCAAAAAATGATGTGAATAAAAAACCCGTCTGTAACAGACGGGTTTTGTCTTTATTTTTGAGTGTTAATCTTCTTCTGCCAATAATGCTAGATTTTCTAGAGCTTCCCTGTACTCCTCTTCGGTAAGTTGTCCTTGAGAAAAGAGTTTTTTAAGTTCTTTAGCTCTTTGGGATTGTGCTGTTGAATTATTAGCTCCCGATTTTTTCTTGCTGGTGTTTTGAGCAATAATACTTGTATTTTCGATTAGTTCGCCAAAACCGTACAATAGCAAAGAAGATAGCCACGATGCAAGTGGGCCTAAAATAATTATCAAGAATCCCATGCCACCAGCGTCATCAGCTATGAAAATTATACCAGTTATGACGGAAGCAATGATACCTATCCAAGTTAGAAAGGATGCCAACCCCTTAATTTTTCCTCCGATGTTATCAAACATGATGTTCCTCCTAAAAAACATAAAAGTACACCAATCGAACTCCGTAGACTTCGATTTGGTAGTAAAATTATATCACTATAATAATAAATTGTAAATACTTTATAGAAAAAGAGTTCTCTGTAGCGGTATCAAAGATCTAAAAATTAACGTCTAAAACACTTGCAGAAATTAAATCAAGTTGATTGAAACTAAGTTATAAAAGTATGTTTTGAAGTTTTGTCAAATATCTTGCCTCTTAATTTTTCAAAAGCTACCCATTCTATTGACAAATTTCTCGCCAAAGCATACAATGTATTTAGAAAATTTTGTCCCTTCTTGTGATGTTGGCAAGTGCAAGCGTTGCAAGAAAAAGTGCTTTTTGCACAAAGGTGCAATGGGGTGGATTGGTGGAAAAACAACCACGTGTCCCACGTTTTTGTGCAAAACACACAAATACCACACGAAAAAGGAGAAAACAATGTTTGTACTTTTCGAACTATTGGGCCGAAACGTCGATGGCCTTGGCAATGCAATTTTCATTTTGCCATTGTTGTTCACAGTTTTGTACTTTGTCAATTTGCTGTTGACTCGCACAGTTTTCACTTGGCTATCCAAAGTCAAGGTTATCGGTATCATCATCTACGTTATCTACTGCTTGATTGCTTTGTTCCTTGCAATTGGCATGTCCACAATGTTCCCACAAGAGCAAACGGACATCAGCACCTACGGCATGATGGCGGTAATGATGAGCATTGCATTTTTCTCCATCAACTACTTTAGTTACACACCAATGTTCAAGCGCAACTACTACGGCGGTGGCTACGAAACACGCTACAGCCACACCGAGCATCACATCTTTTCCCCAGACGTGGATTGGTACGTGGAAGAGTGGCACGATTGGAAAGAGTCAGGCGCAAGCATTGCATCCCGAATTTCCCTGTTTGTGGCAATCGGCATTGCAGTTTTATCCTTGATCTTTAACGTTTGGATTGTTGTTGGCGCCTATGTTGTTATCCGTTTGATTCGCCACTTTACTGGCAAGGACGACAGCGATTTGTCTTGGAATACTTGATATTGTCAACAAAACTTAATATCTAACTCTAAATGCACTTCCTTTTGGGAGTGCATTTTTATTTTATAGCTGGTCTTTGCGCGCATATATTATTATTTATAATTATTCTTTGGTAATATCATTATTATTGTGCGTTGGATTTGTTGCTCGCCGATAATCTCCGTAGGTTACTTTGTAAAAAATCTTGCAATATTGTTGCGTTCGTGCGCGTTGTGACATAGTAATCGTAGGGGAGGGGTTGCCCCTCCCGTTTGCAATAGGTTAGTGTTTGTTGCGATGGTGCATTGGCTACTACCCAAAGGAAAGTTGCATTTGACCGTCCGCTGGTCAAAAATCATTCAGCAATCTTTCAACTTTACAAAATTTTCAAAAAAAATTGAATAATATTCTTGACAAAGGGCAAATATAGTGGTATAGTAGTATCGTAAATTAGCACTCGACCATCGAGAGTGCTAACAAATAACACCCAAGACTGACAAAAAGTTGCAAATTTATCCAAAGATAGGTTGCAACACTGGAGAAAAACATGCTTTCATTGCGAAAAAAGAAGATACTTTCTGCTGTGGTGGATGGCTACATCCAAAAGGCATCGCCAGTTAGTAGCAAAGAAATACAAAAAACTTGCCTGCAAGATTGTTCGTCGGCAACCATCCGCAACGAACTTTCCGCGTTGGAGAGCATGGGCTATCTTGTGCAACCGCACGTTTCCGCCGGTCGCATCCCTTCGGAAAAGGCGTTTCGCTTTTACGTTAACGAACTCACTACCGAAAGTTGCCTAACCGACGAGGAAAACGCGCTTATCGAAAGTCGACTACTTCGCAACCACGGCAGTCTGGACGAAGTTATCAAGCAAATCACAAACGTCATTTCGGAAATCACCCACTACACGTCGGTGGTAGTCAAGGCGGACATGGCCGACACAATCACAGCAATCAAACTTTTGGACTTGTCCAACGGTCAAATGCTGATGGTAATCGTTACCGAAACGCGCGTCTTGAAGGATGGCATTGTGGATATCCCCGAGGACTTCGACGACTTGATGCTGTTGCAAGCGCAAGCCTGGCTAAACAAACTGTTTGTTGGCAAGCACATCTCGCAATTTTTGAACTTTACCTACCCCTACACCTTGGTAAATGACCAGTTCAAACTTAACAAGTTGTTCAAAAAGATAACCGACGAACTGAAAAAACAAGCGTTAGCAAACGGCATGGACGTGTGCGTCTGTGGCGAACACAACATCTTTAAGCACAGCGAGTACAACGACGTGGGCAACGTACAAAAGTTTCTTAGTGAAGTTGGCTCCAAGGACAAGATGGCGCAAGTGTTTACCGACGATGGCGGTCAAGAGGGCTTTGTAACGGTAAAAATTGGCGCATCGGAAAACGCCCCCGAAGGTTGTTCGGTAGTGACCACTCGTGTGGCGCTAGGCACAAACATTGCCGGCTCCATTGGTGTTATTGGCCCCGTTCGTATGAACTACAAAAAGGTACTTTCCGTACTGGACAAAATCAGCAACATCATCATTGATATGATGGGTAAGGAGTAACATGGAACAAACAAATCAAACACCACAATCTGTGGAAATGACCGAGCTTGAACAAGCATTGACGGCGGAAAACGAAAAACTTATCGCGCAAGTGGAAGAGTTGACAGCGCAAAACGAAAATTTGACAAAAACCGTTGCAAGACTTCAATCTTCCGCGGACAAATCAGACACCTATCTAACTCAACTTGTAGCAATGAAAAACGACTTCGAAAGTTACAAGCGCCGTATGAAGTTTAATGGTGACCAAGCCAAGGCGGAAGGTGTTGCAAGCGTTGTGACAAAACTCATCGACATTTGCGACAACTTTGAACTGGCAAGCAAGCACCTTGACGGCGACAACTTGAAGGCATTCCAAATGATCCAACAACAATTTATGCAAACACTTGCATCTTTTGGTGTTCTTCCAATGGACGTTAGCGGAAAGGACTTCGACTGCTTGACAATGGAGGCGCTTTCCCAAATGGACTGCGGAGAGGAAAACAAAGGCAAGGTAGTGCAAGTTTACAAAAACGGCTACCTGATGGGCGACAAAGTGCTTAGATACGCACAAGTTATCGTAGGTGCGTAACCATGAAAACTTGCCCAATTTGCAACACCGTAATGGTAGATAACGTGGAACTTCGCACCAACGATGGCATGGGGTTGTGCCTTGCGGAAAAGGGCCTGTTTGGCTCCTCCCTTGGCAAAGTTGCCTGTGCCGTTTGCCCCGAGTGCGGACACATCGAAACTTATCTCACCAGCACAGACAAGGTAAAAAAAGTTACAAAACAAGTAGTTAACAACTACAAAACTAACACTTAACATCAACGAAACCAACTTTCACAACGAAAGTGGAATAAAGTAACAAAACAAAACACAAACAAAAAACAAATCAGTAAATAAATTGAAAGGAGATATATTATGGGAAAAATTATCGGTATTGACCTTGGTACAACAAACTCTTGCGTTGCAGTATTGGAAGGTGGCGAACCAGTCGTAATCACCAATGCAGAAGGCAACAGAACAACTCCATCCGTAGTTGGTTTTTCTAAGGACGGCGAACGTCTTGTAGGTCAAGTTGCAAAGCGTCAAGCAATTGTAAACTCTGACCGCACAGTTATGTCCATCAAACGTCACATGGGTACAAACTACTCTGTAACCATCGATGGCAAAGCACACTCTCCACAAGAAATTTCCGCAATCGTTCTTGCAAAACTCAAGGCGGATGCAGAAGCATACCTTGGCGAAAAGGTTACTCAAGCAGTAATCACAGTTCCAGCATACTTTAACGACGCTCAACGTCAAGCAACAAAGGACGCAGGTAAAATTGCCGGATTGGAAGTTCTTCGTATCATCAACGAGCCAACCGCTGCAGCACTTGCTTACGGCCTTGACAAGGGCGAAAACAAAAACCAAAAAATTCTTATCTACGACCTTGGTGGTGGTACATTCGACGTTTCCATTTTGGAAATTGGCGATGGCGTATTCGAAGTTTTGGCAACCAACGGCGACACACACCTTGGTGGTGACGACATCGACCAAGTAATCATCGACTACCTTGTTGCAGAATTCAAAAAGTCCAACGGTATCGACCTCTCTCAAGACAAGCAAGCAATACAACGTCTTAAGGAAGCGGCAGAAAAGGCTAAGATTGAACTTTCCTCCACACTTAAGACAACAGTTAGCCTCCCATTTATCACAGCGGATGCAACTGGTCCAAAGCACTTGGAAGTGGAAATCACTCGCGCTAAGTTCGAAAGTTTGATTGACGGTATCATCAAACGCACAATCGTTCCTATGCAAAACGCTATGAGAGATGCCGGCGTTACAAACAGCGACCTCAACCGTGTAATCTTGGTTGGTGGCTCTACACGTATCCCAGCAGTTGTCGAAGCAGTTAAAAAGTTCAGTGGCAAAGAGCCATACAAGGGAATCAACCCAGACGAGTGTGTTGCTATTGGTGCAGCAATCCAAGGTGGCGTTCTTGGTGGCGAAGTTAAAGACGTACTTTTGCTCGACGTTACTCCACTTTCCTTGGGTATCGAAGTTTTGGGCGGTGTTATGGCAAAACTTATCGACCGCAACACAACAATCCCAACAAGCAAATCTCAAGTGTTCTCTACCGCTGCAGATAACCAAACAAGCGTAGATATCCACGTTTTGCAAGGCGAACGCGAAATGGCTGCCGACAACAAAACTCTTGGCCGTTTCTCCTTGACAGGTATTGCTCCTGCTCCACGCGGAATCCCACAAATCGAAGTTAAGTTCGACATCGACGCTAACGGTATCGTTCACGTAACAGCAAAAGACCTTGGCACTCAAAAGGAACAATCCGTAACTATCACATCTTCCACAAACTTGTCCGATGCAGATATCGACAAGGCTATCAAGGATGCTGAAAAGTACGCCGAAGAAGACAAAAAACGCCGTCAAGCAGTAGAAGCGCGCAACGGCCTTGACCAAATGATCTTGTCCCTTGAGCAATTCCTTCGCGAAAGTGGCGACAAACTCCCCGAAGCGGACAAAAAGCTTTTGGAAGAACAAATCGAACTTGGCAAAAAGGTTTTGGAAAAGCAAGACGCTACAACTGAGGAACTCAAAGCAGAAACAGACCGCATCGCAAAGGAAAGCGCTGCAGTATTCCAAAAGTTCTATCAACAAGCACAAAACGGTCAACCACAAGATGGTGGTGCTGGTGCAGGCGATGGCGTAAGCTACGACGACGTAACAGACGGCGACGGCCAAAACTAACGTTAACTAATTTGACATCAAATTCCCCATGCTTGCCTAGTTTTTAGGCGGGCATGGCACGAAAAAAAAGCACGAACAATGCTTCGGGCTTTTTCGTGTATATTGAAAAAATCGAACACGTGGTGCATTTTTTGCGTAAATTTGCCCACAAGTTCCACTCAAACTAACACAAAAGGCAACCCTGCCTTTACACAAGGAAAATTATGGCAAAAAAAGACTATTACGAAATCTTGGGCGTGTCATCAAGCGCCACCCAAGATGAAATCAAATCTGCATATCGCAAACTTGCCAAGCAATATCACCCCGACTTGCACCCCGGGGACGAGGCCGCTGCGGAAAAGTTCAAGCAAGTGAACGAAGCCTACTCCGTTGTGGGCGATCCCGACAAGCGCCAAAAATACGACCGTGGCGAAATGGACATGGACGGCCAAGGTGGATTCAATCCATTTAGTGGCAGTGGCTTTACCGCAACTGGTTTTGACGACATCTTCGACATGTTTGGTAGCGCATTTGGCTTTAGCGGTGGTTCTCGCCGTCGCAGTCAAACAAGCGCAGGAAGCGACATTCAATACTCCCTTGAACTAACGTTTATGGAGTCCATTTTGGGTTGCAAAAAGCAAATCAGCTTTACCCGTGTGGAAAAGTGTTCAACCTGTGGTGGTAGTGGCGCTAAGGACGAAAACTCACTACGTACCTGCGATAAATGCGGTGGTAAAGGCCACATTCCTCGCCCCCAAAACACAATTTTCGGCCAACAAATTACCATTGGCGTATGCGACAAGTGTGGTGGCAGTGGTAAGATTGTTACCGACACTTGCAAAGCATGCGGTGGGCGTGGAACAATCAACAAAAACCGCGTTTTGAACGTGACCATCCCTGCTGGTGTGGAAAATGGCTCCGTGTTGCAACTTTCCGGCGAAGGCAATGCATCTCGCGGTGGCGGACGTAACGGCGACTTGCTACTTGTAATTTCCGTAAAACCATCCAAGATTTTCGAAAGAGAAAACCTCGACTTGTTTGTAACCGTGCCTGTAACATTCAAAACGGCAGTTTGTGGTGGCGAAATTGAAGTTCCTTCCCCCGAAGGAATGTTCACAACCAAGATTGCCGAAGGCACACCAAATGGCGACGTTCTTCGTTTCCGTGGCAAGGGCGTGCGTTCTGCTCGTGGCTTGACAGGCGACTTGTATGTCACCATCGAAGTGGAAGTTCCAAAGGGACTAACTCGTGCGCAACGCCGTGCTTTGGACGAGTTCGAGCGCGACAGTTCCTTGAAAAACTACTCCAAGCGCAAGGCATTTTTGGACGAAGTTTCCAAACTTTTCAAGGACAAAGAGGAAGAGTAGTTTGGTAAACTTTTTGCACCTCCTTTTGCAAAAACACACCACGTATCCTCAAAAAATCACTAAATTAGTGCAACATACGTTGTAAAAATTACAATCAATGTTGCAAGATATACAACTAATGTTGTAAAAGAATAACAAATCTTGTAAAACATGCAATACATATTGCAAACGACATAGCACATCCTCCTAAGTGCAAAAAAAGACCGCTCAATCGAGCGGTCTTTTGCGTTTGTTGTTTAGTTGTTATTTGTGCATTGGGTGAGCAAGGAAGTTAACTGGTTCAAGTTGATCGCAAGTAACGTAGCCTGCTGGAGCCTTTACAAGGGATGGAAGACGGTTAACAACTGTTGCGCATGTGTGTTCTACTGTAGCGGGCTTAACAACGTGGTATTCCACATTGGGTTCGCCTGTAAGCCACCAGTCGCACATATCGCCGTCGTCTGGGCCGTAAACCTTACCGATTGTTTCTTCTTCTACTGTGATACCTTCTTCAGTTTCGATTGTAACAACAGCGGACATACCAATGCAACGGCCAGCCTTGATTGTGTAACCAAGTGTACTGCTGTAAACGTCGTGGTCAACAATGTAAGGAACGTGCTTTTGGTCGATGGACTTGATTGTAAGACCAAGTTTGTTGCAGATTGCTTCGCTTGCGTTCCAAGCGTAGGATGGTTCAAACACTTCTGGGTGTGCGATTTGTTGTTCGAATTCGTCAGCGGAAAGGTCACAACCGTGAGCCTTTGCAAGTGCAAGACCGTATTCGTCTACGTTGTAGCTGTATGCGCCCTTGATCTTTGTAAGACTGTCGCAACCAGCAGCAGCCAAAGCAACCATGTTGATCCAGAAGATATCTTGCATACCGGAACCTGTAATGGTGCAGTTGTTTGCCTTTGCGATAGCATCCAAACGATCAATTTGTTCTTTTGCTGTTGTGCATGGGTAGATTGCTTCTTCGCAAGTTGTGATAACGTTGATACCACGAGATACGCACTTTTCTACGTGTGTGTAGATGTCGTTGATGAAACTGAAAAGTGTAACGATTGCAACGTCTGCTTTGCTTTCGTCCAAGACTTTGTCTGTTTCGTTGGAGATGATAACGCCTGTCTTGTAACCAAGTTCAGCAAAGTCACCAATGTCCATACCAACTACTGCTGGATCGATGTCGATTGCGCCAACAACTTCTGCGCCGTGGTTGTAAAGGTATCTGATGATGTACTTAGCCATCTTACCGCAACCGTATTGAACTACTCTGATTTTTTCCATAATGAAGTACCTCCTGTTTATATTTTATTTGGACACAACATTTACCCCTCGTAAAGTGTATCCCTTCAAAATGGTTTCCTAGTAAAACATTTGCATTTAGGTCGCACTCTAAACACGTTTGACAAAATTAGTTTTGCATTTGGTGCAGAGCCAACCTATTGCGCTACTATAATACCACATTTTCCATAAAAAAAATATGCATTTTATAACATATTATAAAAATTTTCTATACTAAAAATTTATGTAGTTAAAAGATTTTTCTATACTGAAACATAGGTATAATATGTTTGTAACTTAGTGCGCTTGCAGGCGGTTAATGGGCTTACAATTGACGCGGAGTTTGTGGAACACGTCAAGGTCTTGTATAGAAATACAACTTGTAGCGCAAGGCTAACAGGCGCGTTTTATTCATGTCGGCATGGTTGATATTTTCCAAACTTAAAACTGCACCGACAAACTTTGTGGCAAGGAAAATTTTTACATTTGCAAGCGTTTCCAAAAGTAAAAAGACTGCTCCAATGGGAACAGTCTTTTTGATTGCAACGTTTTGTTTTGGGGGGACGTTGCAAAGTGTTTGATTTTGATTTGCCAAGTGGACTTTGGCTATGCTCGTTAGCCGTTGATTGTTCTGGACAAAAACTCGCGTGTGCGTGGCTCTTTGGGATTTTGGAAGATTTCCTCCGGAGTGCCTTCTTCCACGATGACACCTTCGTCCATGAACACCACTTTGTTTGCAACGTCGCGTGCAAAGGCCATCTCGTGTGTAACAACAAGCATTGTCAAACCGCTTTTTGCAAGGTCTTTCATGACGGTTAGCACTTCGCCCACCATTTCGGGGTCGAGGGCGCTTGTAGGTTCGTCAAATAACAACACCTCAGGTTGCATTGCAAGTGCGCGGGCGATGGCAACACGTTGCTTTTGTCCGCCGGAAAGTTGATGTGGTCGTGCGTTTACGTAGGCGCTCATACCAACGCTTTCCAAGTATCTGAGGGCAATTTTTTCCGCCTCTTGCTTTTTGATTTTCAAAACGCTTGTAAGCCCTACGGTGCAGTTTTGCAAAACGTTCATGTTGTTGAACAGGTTGAAGGATTGGAACACCATTCCCACCTTTTGGCGGTACTTGGAGTGGCTTTTTTCCGTGAGGATGTTTTTGCCGTCAAAGATAATTTCGCCACTAGTTGGTGTTTCTAACAGATTGGCGCATCTAAGCAGGGTGGACTTTCCGCTACCGGATGAGCCGATGATACAGGTAACGTCCCCTTTGTTTACTGTAAAGTTGATATCGCGCAATACTTGGTGGTCGCCAAAGGTCTTGCCAAGATGGCAAAATTGCAAAATTTGTTTACACATTGTTGCCACCTCCAATTGCTTGAGTTTTAGCGTAGGCGTCGGCATCCAGATTGCCAGCCCCTTGCATTGTGTAGTTCTTTTTGCCATCCATTTTCCTTTCCACAAAGCGTAAAATGCGTGTGATGGTAAAGGTCAACACAAAGTAGATGATGGCAACGGCAAGATAGGTAGCAAATGTGTCTGCCGTCATCGTAACGATGGTTTTTGCTTGGAAAAACAATTCGGTAAAGCCAATAACGTTAAGAACTGAAGTATCCTTGATATTGATGACAAACTCGTTGGATACGCTTGGCAAAATGTTGCGCAAGGATTGTGGAATTACCACCTGCCACATCGTTTGGGAGTGTGTCATACCGATGGCGTAGGCCCCTTCGAATTGGCCCTTGTCGATGGATATGATACCACCGCGAACAATTTCCGCCATATAGGCGCCTGTGTTGATGGACACTATGATTAGGCCCGCAACAATAACATCCATTGTGTTGCCATCGTTTACAAGCGCGTATCCCCAAAAGATTACCATTGCTTGTACCATCATTGGTGTTCCACGGAACACTTCTACGTAGGCGGTCAAAATCCAATCGCCAGTTTTTTTGAGTGCGCGCAAAAATTTGTTTTGTGGATTGGGGATGGTGCGATAGGTACCAATCAAGATACCAAGTAGCAAGCCAACGATGGTGCCAACAAGTGCAACAAGCATGGTGTAGCCTACGCCTTGCAACAACCAATCGTAGTATTCAGCAAAAATATTCCCCATTTTTTGCAAAAAATTCATTGTGGGTACCTCAAGAACTAGTCAGCAACGGAAAGTTCGATTGCAAGTTGCATCATTTGTTCGCGTTCTTCTTGGGATATGTCGGAAAGAGCAGCGTTCACAAGTGGTGTAACAGGGCTGTACTTTTTGATACCAATGGCAATTTGTACGTCCTCGGCAGATGCTGTAAAGCCGGTGGAGTTGTTTACAAGGTGGATGTAGGTAAATGCGCTGTTGGCTGCACAGTCGGCAATGGCACCGGGTTCTTCGGCAACGTAGCCGTCGATAACCTTTGTGTTAAGCGCGTTGATCATTGCGGGGAAAGTTTCCATTGGTGTTTGACGAAGGATGTTGTGTGCTTGGCATTGTTCTTGCAATGCTTTGTCGTGGAAGGTGCCAAGTTGCGCAACAATCTTTGCTCCTCTAAAGTCGGCAAGCTTGGTAGCTTTGTCGTAGTTGCCATCCTTGCGTACAACAATTACAAGTTGACTTTCGTAGTAGGGCAGGGAAAAGTCGATGGACTCAAGTCTGTCGGGAGTGGGGCTCATACCAGCAATGATAAAGTCCAACGCGCCAGTTGAAACGCCGTTAATAAGTGCGTCCCACTCGTACTTTACAATTACAAGTTCCTTGCCAAGCGCCTCGGCAATTTTCTTTGCAATCATAACGTCGTAGCCGTTTGCGTAACCATTTGCATTGCTGATTTTTACTGCGCCATTTTTGTTGTCCTTTTGAGTGTAGTTAAATGGTGCGTAGCCACACTCCATACCAACGTAAAGTTTGTCGGGATCTTTTTTTGTTTCTTGACAGGCTGTCAAAGTGGACAACGTCAATGCGAGCAATGTTGCGATCAAAAAGATTGTAACAATTTTTGTGATGTGTTTCATTTGTTTTTACCTCGTTTAGTATTACTTACCTAATCAATAAAATATCGTGGAGTTTTGGTTATTTGGGCGCAGTCACAACCCCTTGTTGCTTTTGATAGCAAAACTACTGCGAAATCATCGGTGTTTTGTTGTAGAAACGGACATCTTTGATTGTTCGCAGGCATTTTATCCAATAAAAAACCGCAACAAGCGAGAGCGCATATTGCGGTTTGTAACCAAAACAAGTGCGATAGCTCTCCGCGTTTAGCGACAGTCCTACGCATGTTTTGCGCAGTCCCAGGCGGTTGCTCTTTCAGGCACAAGCAACAACCTTCGGCGATCTTTCCTTTACCACCTGAGCAAATTCCTGACTGCTCAAGCTTGTCATAAAGACCGCAACCTCTATCAATTAAGTTGTACCCCTATTGTATCAACATTGATATGTTTTGTCAACAAATTTACACCGCCTGTTGTAACAATAAATTTTGTTTTGATGGTGTAAAGTTTTGTACAAAAAGAGCATTTTTTAATGAACAAACCACTTTTTTACACATTTTTGCATTGACAAAGATACAAATATGTTGTACAATGGTGGTACATTTAGTAGTTTTGTTTTAATTTTGTATTTTTTACTTGGCGTTTTTGCCAGCTATCCCACTTATTTTAGCAAAATATTCAATTTTTAGGCGCTTTCCTTCAAGGGGAAGAGTCTGCTTTTTGGCATGTTTTGTTGTAAATTTTTAAGAAATTTAGTTACTTTTGGCGTATTGCCTGCAAAAAAATTTGTCTTTGGAGAACAACTATGGCACAAAAATTTGAAACTGTCGAACAACTTATAGCCGTGATTCGCAAAATGACCATTTTGCAACTCCGCGAGATGGCTCGCGAATTTGACGTCATTCCACGCAACTTGCCACGCGAAGAACTTATCCGACGCATCGTAGCATCCTACAAAGGGGAAATCGAGCCGGAAATTCGCATCAAGTCGGGCCGTCCTACAAAAAAGGTATCCCTTGCAAAGCAAAAGTATGACGAGGACTTGTTTTGTAGTGATGCATCCAACGACAACGTGGACAAGAACTTGCCACGCACAGGTATTTTGGAAATTTTGCCCGAAGGCTACGGTTTTGTGCGCACGGAAAACTACTCGTCCCATCCTGGTCGCGATTACCACATGTCCCAAAGTTTGATTGCCAAAATGGGGCTTTGTACTGGCGACAAGGTAAAGGTGTTGTTGCATCAATTCCCCGATCGCAACGTGCCAACGGCAGTTTTCGTGCAAGAAATCAACGATCAACCTTGCGACCAAATCAATCGCGTAAAATTCGAAAGTTTGCAAGCTTGCTTCCCCAAGGAACGTATCATTTTGGAAAGCGAAAAGTACGACTACTCCTTGCGCGCACTTTCGCTAGTGGCACCCATAGGCAAGGGCCAACGTGGACTTATCGTTGCTCCACCCAAAACAGGCAAAACCATCTTGCTCAAAAAGATTGCAATGGCGGTGCGCAAAAACCACCCAGAGATACACCTTACGGTGCTTTTGATTGACGAACGTCCCGAGGAAGTTACCGACCTTCAGGAAAGTGTCGATTGCGACGTTGTGTACTCCACCTTTGACCAATCCCCACAAAATCACATACGTATCGCCGAATTAGTGTTTGCAAACGCGCGTAGACGTGTGGAACAAGGCCAAGACGTAATGATCTTGTTGGATAGCATCACGCGCCTATCTCGTGCTTACAACCAAACGGCAGAGCAAACGGGCAGGACGTTGACAGGTGGCTTGGATATTGGTGCATTGCAACAACCCAAGCGCATGTTTGGTCTTGGTCGCAACACCAAGGGCGCAGGCAGTTTGACGGTGCTTGCAACCGCGCTTATCGACACGGGTAGCAAGATGGACGACATCATCTACGAGGAATTCAAAGGCACGGGCAACATGGAAATTCAACTTGACCGCCGTCTTAGCGAAAAGCGCATTTTCCCCGCCATCGACCTCAACCAAAGTGGCACTCGCAGGGAGGAATTGCTCCTCAACCAAAACCAATTGGAGGGCATGTACCTCACACGCCGACTTCTTGCTGGCGAGGACTCTGTCACAGCAACGGAAAACTTGTTGGAAATCATCATGACTACCGACAATAACGACCAAGCCATCGAAACACTAAAAATTCTTGTCAAAAATGCGCAAGCACGAAGGAAAAATCAACAATGAAAACTGTAGTTTTGGGTATGAGTGGTGGTGTAGACTCCGCCGTATCAGCATACCTGCTTAAGCAACAAGGTTACAACGTAATAGCATTGTTTATGCACAACTGGGAGGAGGATGACGAAAACGGTTGTTGTACTGCCGAGCAAGATTTCGAGGACGTAAAGCGCGTTTCCGACAAACTTGGCATACCGTACTACTCCGTTAACTTTGCCAAACAGTACAAGGACCGAGTGTTTAGTTACTTTTTGGAGGAGTACAAACGCGGACGCACACCCAACCCCGACGTGCTTTGCAACAGGGAAATCAAGTTTGGACCATTTTTGCAATATGCAAAGGCGCTTGGCGCCGACTACATCGCAACCGGCCACTACTGTGGTATCTTGCACGATGGCGACACCCACTATCTTTTGAAAGCAAAAGACCAAACCAAAGACCAGACGTATTTTTTGAACCAACTCAGTCAAGACCAACTAAAGGACGTTTTGTTCCCACTTGCCAACATGGACAAGACGGAAGTTCGCAAAATTGCCGACCAACTTGGCCTTGTCAATGCCAAAAAGAAGGATTCCACCGGTATTTGCTTTATTGGTGAGCGCAATTTTAGGGAGTTTTTGCAAAACTACCTGCCCAACCAAGAGGGCGACATTGTGGATATGGACGGCAAAGTGGTGGGCAAGCACATTGGCCTGATGTACTACACACTTGGTCAACGCCGTGGCTTGGGACTTGGTGGCACAACGGAAGGTCAAGGCCGTTGGTTTGTTGTGGAAAAGGATTTGGCAAACAACAAACTTATCGTTTCCCACGGGGACGAAAGTGTGCTTATGTCAAAAAGCCTTGTTTCCAACCAAGTCAATTGGATTCCCCACACTCCAACGGAGCGCAAGTTTACTTGCACAGCCAAGTTTAGATATCGCCAAAGCGACCAAGGTGTTGATGTGGAAATTTTGGACGACGGCAAAGTTAAAGTTTTGTTCCACGAGCCACAACGCGCCGTAACCCCAGGCCAATTTGTAGTGTTCTACGATGGCGACAAGTGCCTTGGCGGTGGCATTATAGACGAAGTTATTAAGTAGGCGACTCGTCAACATCTGGTTGGCTTTTGGTGGCAAAACGACTGCGCAATTTCCCACATTTTGCTCAGTTACAGACGCTCCACGTATGCGCCTTCGCAACAATGTGGTTCTTGCTTGCGTTTTATCCGCCAAACCGCTAACGCTAACCAACCATCTATTGCCTCATCGCCTAAGTAGTCAACTCGTCAACATCTGGTTGGCTTTTTGATGGCAAAAATAGGGCGGATACGTAGGGGTGACCTGTGGTCGTCCGTAGATGTATTGCCGACAAACATTTTTCAAAAAATCAACCACGTATCGGCGTTTTTATTGTAAAAATTGCACACACATATTGTGACTATTTAACGAAATAGCATTGTAGTCAATGGATGTTGCGCAGTTGTTAACAAGTCAAATGCCCTGCAATTTGTAGGGGAGGGGTTGCCCCTCCCGCCTATACAACTAACCACTCTTGTTCCTACAAAAATCAACCACGTGTCGGCGTTTTTTGCGGAAAATGCCACAAAAACCAACCTAAATGGGTAAACAATTATGACAAAAATTCGCAAACCAAGAAAAAAAGACCTTCCACCAGATAGTTCGGTGGAACAAACAACTCAAGTGAACCAACCCACCCAAGCGGAAATTGATGCGGAAGTAACCACCCTTGCAAATGACACCTCTCTTGCGCCACGAAAGCGCATTTGGGAAGTGGACTTTTTGCGCGGATTTATGATTTTGTTTGTGGTGTGGGATCACTTTATGTGGGATATCTACTTTGGCTCAACAAACCCATACCAAACGGGACTTTTCCAATGGTTGGAAAAGGTCGCTCGCTCCTACTACGGCACCTACGGACTTCGCGCACTCACGCATGATACATTTGTATCTATGTTTGTGTTCACGTCCGGCGTGTCCTGCGCCTTTTCTAACTCCAACGGCAAGCGCGCCATCAAGATGATTTGTTTTGCCATGCTCCTTTCCGCTGTCACTTTTGCCGCAAGTTCCATTTTGGGTGCTGACGTAACCGTCAACTTTAACGTTATCCACGTGATTGCTCTGTCGGTGCTTATTTGGGCGGGATTGGAGTGGCTAACAAACAAGTTCAAAAAGGATTGGCAACACAATCTGTACGGCTGGCTTATGTTTGCCATCATCATCACGGTGCTTATCGTTGGCTACCAAGCAAAGGTAAAACCTTGGACGGACGAAAACCGCATTTGGTTTTTCCTTGCGGAGCACAGCCATACCGTTCCGGGCTTTAGCGAGTTTTGGGGTGGCGACTACCTCGCATTTTTCCCCGATTTTGCCTGGTTTTTGGTGGGCGGTTTCCTTGGTAAGTACCTCTACAAGCAAAAGACAACCTTGTTCCCCAAGTTCAATGCCAAGTGGGTTAGCCCAATCACGTTTTGTGGCAAGTACTCCATTTGGGTTTACTTCGGCACACAACTGTTTATGTACGGATTTTTCTACCTGTTCAACGGCGTGCTAAACATCCTCTAGTAGTTGCTAGACTTTGCCACCGATTTCCACAAGCATTTTTTGCATAATGTGCGAGTGTTGCTATCTGCAATGCAAATGCTTGGGTAAACCATTTGCAAACAATATCTATCAACGTACTTTGGCGCAACAAAAGTACTTTTGATACTTTAGTATCAAATTTTTGCGACAAATTGAGCAATCTTTTTGGGAGTTTTCCCCAAGGTTGCTCTTTTTTTGTACAAATTTTACCCAACTTGGCGTGCAAATTTTTCCAAACGGTTGCATTTGTGTATATTTTAGTGCTATAATAATATATCAAGATATAATCGGCTACTATGCCACGAGGAAAAATGAATACAAAGTTTAACGTTACCGGCATGACTTG
>JAFQSA010000025.1 GCA_017409765.1 Clostridia bacterium
CCCACCATTTTGACGTGCTCCATGTCCGCTTCCACAAACACTTCGCCAACTGGCACAAAACCAATCTTCAAGTAAAAGTCGTAACTAACAAGTTGCGCGTTCAACCACACTTGGTGGCAGTTGCGTTCCTTTGCAAGGTCAATGATATATTGGCAAATGGCCCTTCCAACACCTTGGTGTCGATACTCCTTTTTGACAGCGAGTCTACCAATGTGCGCGCCATCTTCCCAAAAGAGCCTTGCGCAACCAACAACCTTGCCATCAACTGTTGCAACAATGTGGGTGGCATCTTTGTCGCGATGGTCGCGTTCAATTGTAGCATCAACGTGTTGTTCTTCCACAAAAACTTCGGTACGTAGTGCAAAAATCGCGTCCATATTGGTGTTGTCGGCAATGGAAATCTTTAGCATAGTTTGCGAAATTGTAATTTTTTGCGTTAATAACTTGTGTTAGTAAATAGTTCTATCGTAGTCGTAGTAGCGTCGGGTAATCAATGGACAAATCAGGCCAATGTATGCTCCGCCAAACAAAACAAGGAACACCACGCCCCAAGCCCAATGTTGGGTGATGAACATACCAATGGTCATCAATACCATCAAGCCGTGGCCAACCCAAGTGAGCCAGCCCCAACCAAACATACATCCAAGCCAGTATGCTAGCGATGCAATTGCAGTTACGGCAATCATTGTACTAACCATCATTGCGCCTTGACCAACCTTATCCCAAAAACTCATACTGCCCGAATTGGATAGAACTGCTCCGCAATAAATGCATTTGTAGTTTAGCCATCCATGTGAGCCATCGGCGGAACTTGGGCAGGTGCTGTTCCACTCGTTGCCACCTTGGTCGGGTGCTTCGATGGGTTTGTCAAAAATGTCGTAAACCCACGCAAAGGCGGAAACTTTGTCGCAGTTTGTGCAATAACCTTGGTGGTAGTCGTGCCCTTCTATCTTACAAATGGTTTTTTTGCACCAACGGCACTCGCCAGAGAGGTAGACGTGTTCGCCTTCTTTGCAACGGTTTGCTCCACAGTCGTAGCAAATTTCATCTTGATACCAACGGTGTTCGCCAGCTTGGCACTTGGTTGTGCCACAATTTTCGCACTCGTTTCCGTTCCAATCGTGTTCGCCCACTTGGCAACGAGTTTTTTTACATATTCTGCAAGTGTCTTCGGGATAAAAGTCGTGATAACCTCTTTTCTCGCAACGGCTTTGGCAAGATGTAAAGGCAAAACAACTTGCAAGCATCAACAAAACAAGTAAAACTATTGTAACTTTTTTCATGTTGTACTCCTACTTTTTGCTGTTGTACTTTTGCATAACGCGGTCGATATCCACTCCGTGAACAAAGTCGTACAACGCGTCCGCAACAAGGTCGTGTGTTTTGTCCAAAATTGCGTGGTCGTCGTCACTCACGTTGGAAAGCACGTAGTCCACAAGTGCCATTGGAGTTTCCTTTTGGATACCCACGCGTATGCGAACAAAGTCGCAAGTTCCAATCATCTTGATGATGTTGCGCATGCCGTTGTGTGTGCCGGCCGAGCCTTCCTTGCGGATACGGATGTTGCCCATGGGTATGTCGATGTCGTCGTACACAACAATCAAGTTTCCCTTTTCAATCTTGTACTTGTGGCACAACTCTTGTACCGCCTCGCCGGAAAGATTCATGTAGGTAACGGGCTTTGCAATGATGACCTTTTCCGTGCCAACGCGTGTGTGCGCAGTTACCGCTTTGCACTCCCCTTTGTCGAATGTTACGCCAAGTTTTTGTGCAAGTTTGTCCACGCACATAAAACCCATATTGTGGAATGTATTTAGATATTTTTTGTCGGGATTCCCCAAACCTACTACAAGATACATATTTATCTCCAAAATTTTTGAGTGCCAATAATTTTTAAGCCAAAGGATAGGTAATCATTGGTGTTTTGTAGGGGAGGGGTTGTCCCTTCCGCCTTTTCTAAAATTTAGTAGTGTTGCTTTGTATGCAATTGGCAAGCGGTCAATGGTCAATAAATGTCGCGCCATAGCCCATCTTGCTTTTATCATTGTACCACAAACGGCGCAAAATGTAAACATTTACAATATCTTCAATTTACTTTTGTTATTTGAAGTTTACAAATGGCAAAAACTGTGCTACAATAGGTAAACAATGTTGCATTGCCCCTTTTGACTCGTCAAAAAGTAACAATGCAATGCAATAGTAGGAGTTATGTACAACTTTTTAGACAGACTCAACAACGTAACAGAATACGCGCGACTGCATCTGGACACCCGTGATAAAAATTTTATCACGGCTTTTGGCGTGCAACCAAACGAAAAACCATTGCTTGCAAGCGGTGCAAAAACCGCCCTTTACGTGTGTAGCGACTACGTGGAAAGTCAACGAATCTACAGGGAACTTTCCGCCCTTGCCGGTGGCAACGTGGTGTATCTGCCACACAAGGATGATGTGCTCTTGTACAAAAACACATCGTCAAAAAACACGCGCCACGAGCGCAATTTCGCCCTTTACAGCCTGCTTAAAGGGGCAAACTTTGTTGTTGCTTGCGTTGACTCGCTAATGCAATTTTACCCCCTAAAAGCGCGTTTTTCCGCCGATTGCTTCACGTTGGACGTTGGCGTTTGCTACGACACAAAACTGCTTGCAAAGCAACTTGTGGCCTGTGGTTACACACGCGTGGATGGTATCTCCGCCGAAGGGGAATTTGTAGTACGTGGCGACATTTTGGACATCTCTTTGCCCTTTGGAAAACGCTACCGTGTGGACTTTTTTGATGACGAAATCGAGTCCATCAAGGTGGTAGGCGAAGATAACATTGCACGCGAAAATGTGGACTGCGTGGAAATTTACCCCTTGTACGAGGCCACCATTTTGCCATCAACAAAATTGGACGAACTGGGCAGTTACATCAACCGCCAAAAGGTGGACGAAAACGCCAAAGCGCGCCTGATGGAAATTGTGTCACTTATACAAGCATCGGCTGGCGGTGGCATGGTGGATAACTCTTGGCTGGTGCCATTTGTAAAAAGTTCCACCTTGGCCGACTACCTCCCTGCGGATACAGTTGTGTTTTGGGACGAGCCAAAACTGCTTACCAACCGCGTAAACTTTCTCACAAACGAGCACAATCAACGTGTTGCTAATCTAACAAAGGCGGGCGAAGTGCTACCTGCGCACCAAAAGTGCCTTGTGGATGGTGCAGACGTTTTCAAAATAAATCGCCATCAAGTAAGCTTGCAAACGCTTGCCTACGCGCCACAAATTGGCCAACCGGATGGTGTTTACAACTTCAAAACAACGGCAATACCCAACTACGCCATGAACGAAAACCAACTTGCCACCGACATTTCCAACTGGAAACGCATGGGCTACGAAGTGGTTGTTTTGGCCGGCCCCGATGGTGTTGAGCCAACCTGTCAAAAACTTGCGCAAAATGGCGTGTATCTCCACCAAGGGGAGCGCGCGCTTGCAAATCCTGTCGAGGGACTAATTTTGCCTTTGGGGTACTCCAAGGGCTTTGTTTCACACACAAACAAACTGGTTGTTATCGGCGCAAGAGATTTGGGCCGAGGACTATCCAAAAAGCAAGTTTCCAAAAACAAAAAACAAGCATTTTTGTCGGTGGAACGTGGCGACTACGTCGTACACGAAGTGCACGGTATCGGTCTTTGCGAAGGCATCCAAAAGATAACCTCCCCATCCGGCGAACAAAAGGACTACATCGTCGTTTTGTACAAAAATGGCGATAGGTTGTACGTTCCGGTGGACTCCACCAACATGCTTTCCCGCTATTCCGGTGGGGAAAATCCAACCTTGTCCAAACTTGGTGGCGAGGACTTTGCACGCGTAAAGAGCAAGGTCAAAGCGGGCATCAAGGCAATGTCCATCGACCTGTTGAAGTTGTACGCCGAGAGGGAAAAATCTCGCGGATTCAAGTACCACATCGACGAATTTTTGACGGACGAGTTCAACCAATACTTCCCCTACACACCTACCGACGACCAACTCAAGTGCCAAGCGGAAATTGCCAAGGACCTAACCAGCAACCGCATCATGGACCGCATTTTGGTGGGCGACGTGGGCTACGGCAAAACGGAAGTGGCAATGCGCGCAACCTTTGACGTTGTTTCCAATGGCTACCAAGTAGCGGTACTTGCCCCCACAACCATTTTGGCGGAGCAACACTTCAAAACCTTTAGCGAGCGAATGGCGCACTTCGATATCAAGGTGGCATGCCTAAACCGTTTTAGGTCGGCGGAAGAACAACGCAACATCCTCAAAAACTTGCGCGATGGTAGGGTGGACGTCATCATTGGCACCCACCGACTTTTGTCCAAGGATGTGCAATTCAACAAACTTGGTTTGCTTGTGTTGGACGAGGAACAACGTTTTGGCGTAGAACACAAGGAAAAAATCAAAACTCTCAAAACGTCCGTTGACGTACTTACAATGAGCGCAACACCAATTCCGCGTACATTGCACATGGCTCTTTCCGGCATACGAGATATCTCCACCATCACAACCCCACCAGTTGAGCGTATGGCGGTGGAAACCTTTGTCGTGGAGGAAAGTGACACCCTGCTTGCCGACGTTATCACGCGCGAACTTGCCCGTGGCGGACAGGTGTACTGCGTGTACAACAGCGTGCAAACCATCGACCGCTTTGCCTACAAACTCAAGGAAATGCTCCCCGATGCCAAAATCATTGTGGCTCACGGCCAAATGAGCGAAACTGCACTCGAGGATGCAGTTATGGCATTTGCCCAAGGTAATGGGGACGTGCTTGTTTGTACTACCATTATCGAAAACGGTATCGACATTCCCAATGCCAACACACTTATCGTTACCAATGCCGACAAACTTGGTCTTTCCCAACTTTACCAACTGAGGGGTAGAGTAGGGCGCAGTAACAAACTTGCCTACGCGTACTTTTTGTACAAGGAAAACAAAGTGCTTAGCGAAGTTGCCTACAAGCGACTTTCCTCCATCACCGAGTACAGCGAACTGGGTAGCGGATTCAAAATCGCCATGAAGGACTTGGAAATCCGCGGTGCAGGCAACATCTTGGGACGCGAACAACACGGCCACATGGTCAAGGTAGGTTACGACATGTACGCCAAACTGTTGAACGAGGCGGTTGCTGAACTGAAAGGTCAAACGGTGGAAAAGACCATCAATACGGAAATCGAAGTGGATATCGAGGCGTATGCACCAGATAACTACATTGTTTCGCAAACGGAACGAATGGACTTTTACCAACAACTTGCCGGATGCAAAACAACTGCGGAAATTGCCAAAACCAAGGAGCAACTACAAAACGTCTACGGCACAATGCCTCGTCAGGTGGAAAACTTGTTTACTGTGGCAATGCTAAAGGTGCTTGCAAACTCCGTTGGCGTGTCCAAGGTGTCCATCAAGGTGGGCAAGGGCGAGTTGACTTTTGCCAGCAGAGAAAAGATGTTTTGCAAGGCAGTTTTCGACACGCTTACGCAATTTGGCAACCGCGTTAGCGCATCCAACACAAGTTACAGTTTGGTGTTTAGTTCCACCGACTACATCCAAAAGGATCGCTTGATGAGTGCAATGTTGGCATTTTTGCAAAGTCTTGCCGATGCGCAACCAAAATAATGCGCATTGTTAACAAAAATTTGCATTTTGTATCCAATCAAATCTACTCAAACGCTTGCAAATTCTTGGATATAAATGTATAATAGATAAGTATCATTATATGTGGGCGTATGTCCCCATTATTAACAAGGTAAAACTTTTAGGAGTAATTATATGAAAAAGGCAAGTAAACTCATCGTACTTATTTTAGTTGCTGCTTTGATGTTGAGCGTGCTTTCCGGTTGCGCTATGTTTGGTCGCAATGCAGAAAAGTACCGCGCTACACCAATCGTTACAGTTGGCGACCAAGCCATCACAGTTGGCGAAATGCTGGATGCTTTCAACACACAATACAACAACTACTATTACTATATCGCACAAGGCTACTTTACAGTTGAACAAGTTTTCGAACTTGCTGCAGACTCCGTGTACGAACAAGCTATCAAAGTTGATGCTTACGTTTCCGCTCACGATGCTGTAACAACAAACAAAACTTACAAAAACGGCGAGTACCTCACTGAAGAAGAACTTAACTTTGTTGTTCGCTACGTAAAGTACTTGGTTTTCCAAAACTTCGATGGTCAAGTGGAAGAATTCCTCTCTAACGAATTCAAGTTCGAAGCAGAAGAGGCAGAAGATACATCTCGCGATTTCCTCGAACCAGACGATTTGGGTGGCGTATCCTATTCCGAATACATCTACAACCAAAACTTTGTTAACGAAGATATGGACGAGTACATGTCCGAGTTCTACAGTTTCCTCACTAAGGAAGAGTTGCAAAAGGACACAAAGGTAGATTCCTACGTATTTGCAAAGGAAGCTGATGCAAAAGCTACTTTGGATGCATACAACGCTCGTCTTGGCGAAGAAGATGCAAAACTTACATTCGAAACTCTTGTAGAAACTCAAAACAAAGTTGTACGTCGTTACCAAAACTCCGTAGAACTTTCCTACGGCTACGACCTCGAAGGTTTTGTAAAGAACCAAGTGGAATCCATGATCAAGTCCATTGTTGTTGCAAAGTACAACAAGGAGCTCTACTCCAAGATTGATGGCGCAGATGCATCCAAAACAAAACAAGCATTGCTTGCTAACGTTGCTGGTTTGACAGTTAACCAAAAGGCTGACTACCTCCTTAACGATAGCTTTGACTCCTTGATCACATCTCTTTCCGAATCTAGCTACCTCTACGCAGTAGACGAGGCACAAAAGGGTAACTACATCATTGTAAAGAACATTCTTGTTCCATTCAGCGCAGAGCAAACACAATATCTCTCTAACCTTGCTCAAACTCTTGGTAGCACCGAAAGCGAAGCTTACATTTCCGCTCGTTTGCAAATTGCTACACAAATCGTTGCTGACGACTTTACAAGCGAAAAGGACGAAGATGGCGAGTATGCTAAGGTAGAAGGTCTCTTCGAAGTTCAAGGCGACAAGCTTGTTATCAAGGCTGGTAGTGCATTGGCAGAAAACTTGCAAAACGGTCAAGTTGTACCAATGGATGGCAAGTCCAAGACGGAAACAATTGTTGAATTGATGAAGAGATTCAACACAGACGTTGGACAACACTCCGCAACATACGACTACGTTGTTCGCGTTGCTGATGACGAAAACTACACACAACCTTGGGTAACCGAGTTTGTTGATGCCGCTAAGGAAGCTCACACTCTTGGCGAAAACAGCTATGCTGTATGCGTTTCTAGCTACGGTGTTCACATCGTTTACTACTCTGCTAAGGTGGAAGCTCAAGACTTCTCTCAAGGCGCATTCGATAGCGTTGTTGGTGGCTCCGATGTTGACACAACAAGCCCAGCGTTCAAACTCTTCAAGGCTTACTTCGAAACAGAGTCCAACTCCGTAATCTCCAAGGATTTGGATGAACTCAAAACCGCTTACGAAACAAACGGTCGCGTAGTTGAAACAAAGGAATTCAAAAAGTTCATGAAGGACAACCAAATTGAATACACTTTTGACGACATGATCTGCGCAGAAGAAGATTCCGAAGACGAACACGAAGGTCACGATCACTCTCACGATCACAACCACTAATTGCAAATCAAACCCCTTGCTAACATGCAAGGGGTTTTTGTTGTTTTACAGCAAGTGGTGCGGTTGTTGATTAAGATGCTTACACTCGCTTTGCTCATATAAGGTGGTGTTCTACCAAACAAAAAACCTCGTTCATTTGAACGAGGTTTATTTGGTAGAAGCAAGTGGCAACTACCAACTGTTTGGACTTATGTTTGTTGCACAAACATAAGGTTTTACCAAATAAAAAATACCAAGCCATTCGACTTGGTATTTCTTGGTAGAAGCAAGTGGACTCGCGCGAGGGGCTTTGCCCCGACCCCCAGCGATTGGCAACGACAATCGCGTAGTCACCGACCCCACAGTGGAATAGACAGGGGCGGTGGGTTTGAGTAAAAAAATAGCACCGCTTGCGCGATGCTTTGGTAGAAGCAAGTGGACTCGAACCACCGACCCCCACCTTATCAGGGTGGTGCTCTAACCTACTGAGCTATGCTTCTATATGGCTCTCGGTTCGCACCACCCTGGAATACATTGTGGTGCTCTAACCTACTGAGCTATGCTTCTATATTAAAATGCACTTGACGTTGTTTGGTGGAGATGAGCGGGATCGAACCGCTGACCCCCTGCTTGCAAGGCAGGTGCTCTCCCAGCTGAGCTACACCCCCATATCCGTCAAGTGCCTATATATAATAGCATTTTATAGATAAAGTGTCAATTATTTACAAGCAATTTTTTGTAAAAATTTTAGATTTTTTTATACATATTTTTGGCAACTAAAAAGAGTGTTTGTTGAGCTAGTAAAATATATTCAATCTAAAAACTTTGTATTTACACATTAACAAATTTGTGTTACAATATATTTGTACAAGGTTGGCTTGCTAACCCAATCAATCATCAAAGGAATTTCCTATGGCTAAAACAAAAGATACTTCAACAAAAGACAACGCAAAAAAGACCAAGTCCAAGGGTTACTTCCGCGCAATCGAGTGCTCCATCATCATGCTGTTTTTTGGTGTGGCGGCAATTCTCCTTTCGGCATTTTTCTTCTCCAAGGAACTTGTCAACAATCCCGCTTTGGAGCCGGTAAACACCTACTGCTTTTTTATTGGCATAGGTTTGTGCACGCTGGCTGTGATTGTGTTTATCTTTGCCATATCCTCGGCAAACAAGCAACGCGCAAAACGCAAGTCGCAACCCATCAGCGGTGGTGTGGAGTTGGATAGCTCCAAGGTAACCTACATCCCCAGCCAGGAGGCTCCCACCTTTATCGAAATGGGCGGACGCCAAACCATCGAGGAAAAGTTCAACCAAATTGCCAAGATGGACAAAACGCAATTTGTCATCTACGTTGCGCGTTTGTTCAGTCGAAAGGGTTACCAAGTCAAACTAACTCCCGTTTTCGATAACTTCGGCATCGACATGCTCGTGGAAAAGATGGGTACAATCGTTGCCGTTAGTTGCGTGCTCACAAACAAAATTTTGGGAGCAACGGATATCCAACCGGTGCTGGAAGGTCAAACTCACTACCCAGTTTCCAACGCGATGGTGCTAACCAACATGTACTTCGACCGCTCCGCATTGGAGTTTGCAAAATCCAACAAAATCTCCCTTGTGGACCGCGTAATCTTGACGGAAGACTTTATGAATTAACCGTGGCAACAATGGCGATTTTCTTTAGATATATAGATATACATAATATATAACAATAAATCAATATAATATCGCGCGTTAAAAAAGGACTTGCTGATTGTGTATTTTGTGGTAACAAGCAAAGCAATCGCCTGCACTAATGCGCGAGTTTTTTGATTTGTGCCACATCACAAAATGCGGTGTTGCAACACAAACAAAAAGCATTAGCAAAGGAGGGGATACTATGGAAAAAATGGTTGTAAACAAACAATTGCTAAGCAGTTACAAACTCATTTCGATTGGTCTTGAAAACTGCGACGTCTACGAAATTGCCATACAAGATGTTTTGGATATCTATTGCGAGGCGGAGTTAATCCGCAATAGTGTTGGATATCTCGTGCTTGATGGGTTTGTCAAAATCTCGTCAAGGGCATCTCAAACCTTGGAGGTTTCCGATTTGCGCAACAACCGCACGGACTCTGAGTTTTACTACCGCCTGAAAGAGCGTTTGGAAATGTGCAATGGTGGGGCTGACGTGACCGTCTTTTCGTTGAAGGACGAAAGTGGTAAAAGTTTGGAGTTTTACCTGCCATACGACCCATTGCAAAGCGCTTTGAGCGGTGCCGAACTGGAACTATCCAATTGTCCGTCGTTGGAAATTGATTGCGATGGTAACATGGTCATTGCCTTTGGCGAAAGTTCCAAGCAACCCAAACGCAAAGACAACAACTACGCCGAGTTGGTTGATGGTTGGAAGGATGCCTTTGGGGAAAACGCACCAAAAGTTTTGAGTGTAAAGGTAAAGGAAATATCCAAATTTGGCGAGGATGTAACAAACTATCTAATCTCCTTTAGGATTAGCAAAAAGTTTTGCAAAAGTGGTTTTGCCGAATTAGTATTTTGGAATTGTCAAAACGTCAACGTGGAGATGAATTTCCCTCTCAAAGGCGATTGCGACATACACATGTCCAAAATGATGGATGGGCGTATCTACGTTGGCTTGGAAGGCTTGGGCATGGAGTTTACTTGTGAGTCGGTATTGGAGTACGACTACTACTGCAAGCAAAGGTAGGCGCGCGCCACTTTGGTTAAAAACTGCAATAAAAAAGACTAACGAAAAGTCGTTAGTCTTTTTTTGTTTTGTAAATTTGTTGTAATGGATTACTTTCTGTCGTCGCGTGTGCAGGTTGCGTTGTGTGGGCAATGGTCGCACTCGCAGTTGCATCCGCGGTTTTTGATGATGTGTCTAATTGCAAAGTAAAGTGCAAACACAATTGCAATGATGCTTACGGAAACCACAAACTCGGTGGTGTAGTCGCGCGCAAGACTACCAAGTTGGTAGATGGCAAGGCTAACGACGTAGGCAGCAAGCAGTTGGAACACAACGGATTTCAAACCATTTTTCCAGTTGCCTTGTTCGGTAAAACTTGCGGATATTGCCGCTACGCAAGGAACGGTAAGCAGGTTGTAAACAACAAAGCTGTATGCGCCCAAACCGGAGATTGTTCCTTCAAGTCCTGCTGGGAGCAAAATTTCCAATGTGGAAACAACAACTTCCTTGGCAGCAAGGCCAGTCAACGTTGCCACGGAGTATTGCCAGCCGTAGCCACCATCGTTAAATCCAAGTGGCGCAAACAATGGTGCAATCAATTTGCCGATGCCTGCCAAAATACTGTCGTTGGCATCTGTAACAAACTCAAATCGGAAGTTGAAACTTTGTACCAACCACAGTACTACCGAGGCAGTAAAGATGATTGTTCCCGCCTTGATCAAAAAGGCTCTTCCGCGTTCCCACATTTGCTTCAAGACATTTGTAGGTGCAGGCGCGCGGTAGGTGGGCAGTTCCATGATGAAGGTATCGCTGGCGTTTGTCTTTTTGCGGTTGAACACCTTCATAATGAGGCCACCAAGGATAACCGCCAAGATACTCAAAAAGTAAAAACTGATGGCAAACAATGCGTTGCCGTCCAAGATGTAGGTTGTAAAGGAGGAAATGATTGCCAACTTTGCCGAGCAGGGCATAAATGGCGTCAAAGTGATGGTCGCGTTGCGCTCGTTGATGTTTTTGATGGTTCTTGTTGCCATGATAGCAGGAACGGAGCAACCGCAACCCAAAATCATGCTAACAAAACTACGTCCGCCAAGACCAATTTTGTTGAGCAGTTTGTCTGTGATAAATGCAATACGGGACATGTATCCGCTTGCTTCCAAAATGGCGATGAAACCAAACAGCAACATGATTTGTGGCACAAAGCCCACAACACCCATAACGCCGGCAATGATGCCGTCTACAATCAGGGAGCGTAGCCACTCGACGTTGGCGTTAGCAAACCAGCCGTTTACCACCTCTTGCATCCAAGGTGTAAGGCTGTCGTTTATGGTGTCGGTAAGGAATCCGCCAAGTGTGCCGATGGACACAACAAACACCAAACTCATGATGAGCGCAAAGATGGGGAACGCCAACCATTTGTTCAAAACGATTTTGTCAATCTTTTCGGTGATGCGTTGGGCCTTTTCCGCTTTGACGCCAGTTGTGTCGATTGTTTGAGCCTTTTGTACAATTGCGGATATCTTTTGGTAACGTTGCTCAGCCACTTGTGCGGAAACGATGTCGCCAAGGGTATCCTTCAACGTTTGGTGAGTGGTGCTAACAAGTTGCTTTTGACTTTCGTCAAGGTTTAGCATCTTGATGATGGTCTTGTCCTTTTCGGCAAGTTTCAAACTTGTCCAACGGCCGTTGTCGGCGGTGCTTGTCAATGGTTGCAACAACTTGATTGCATCTTCCACCGCGTCGCTGTACACAAAGTGATTTTTGCTTTGGTAGTTGCCTGCAATGCAGTAGGCCATCAATTCGTCAATGCCTTGGTTTTTGGCTGCGGAAATTGCAAAAAATGCGCAACCAAAGTACTCTTCCAGCATATCCTTATTTATATGTATGCCTTTTGCCTTGGCTTCGTCTTGCATATTCAAGGCAACAACCACAGGCACGTCCAATTCCATCAGTTGACTTGTCAAAAACAAGTTGCGCTCCAAGTTGGTGGAGTCCACAATGTTGATTACCAAGTCGGGCTTGCCTTCCATCAAGTACTTGTGAGCAATTTGCTCGTCGATGGTAAATGGAGAGAGGGAGTAGATACCTGGCGTATCCACAATGGCAACGGTGTTGTCCTTTTTGTAAGAACCAAGTTTTTGCTCAACCGTTACGCCTGGCCAGTTGCCTACCTTTTGGTTACTTCCAGTAAGGTTGTTGAACAAGGTTGTCTTACCGCTGTTTGGGTTACCGCAAAGTGCAATGGTAAGTTTGCTTGGTGCGGTAGTGGTGCTTTTTGTTTGACAGCAATTACTCATGTTGCACCTCCACTACGGAAAAGTGTTCCGCTTCCGTTGCGCGGATGCACAGGCAGTAGCCACGCACGCTAATTTCGATAGGGTCGCCAAGTGGTGCCTTTTTCACGATGGTAACAATGGTGTCCTTTACCAAGCCCATCTCCGCAAGACGAGTTTTGATGTCCGGCAAAAGTTGACAGTTCACAATCTTGTAACTGCGTCCAACTTCCGCCTTGTGCAATGGCAAAATTTGTTGAAAAATTTTGTCATTTTTTTGTTGAAAATCGTTTGACATTTCTTTCTCCTTGTAGTATCATAAACAAGCTTTCGCTTGTCGGAGCGCTTTTTAATGTAAAGCACCCCAAGCAGTCTACTTAATAATACTATGATGTTTTGACTGAAAGTATTATATCATAATGTGAAATATATTTCAACTTTTTGAAGGCAAAAATGTGAAAGTTTTTTCATATTTGGCGGAAATTTTGGTGGCAAAATTGCCCAAAAAAATTTCTAAAAAAAGTTAAAAAAACTTTTGAAAAAGTGCTAAAAAACAGTTGACAGTACAATAGCGTTATGATAAAATAAGTAAGCTGTCACGAGCGGACAGCACCACTGATGTGGTAGAAAGGAACATTGACAACTGCATAAAACAATATAAAGTTTAGAGTAAAATATTAATCGAGTGTTAATATGCAAAATCAAACAAAACGATTTTTGCTGCAATGACGCAGAGTTAATAAGAGAAATTTATTCAAGGATCTAAAATGTTGCATGCGAAAGCATGCGTATCGTAATTATACGATCAAGCTACGAAGAGCGTATGGAGGATGCCTTGGCACTAAGCGCCGAAGAAGGACGTGACAAGCTGCGATAAGCTACGGGGAACTGCAAATAAGTGTTGATCCGTAGATTTCCGAATGAGGAAACTCACTGCATAGAAGATGCAGTATCTTCACACAAATACATAGTGTGTTGAGGGGAACCCGGTGAACTGAAACATCTCATTAACCGGAGGAAAAGAAAGTAAATTAACGATTCCGAGAGTAGTGGCGAGCGAAATTGGAAGAGCCCAAACTTTTAGTAGTGATATTAAAAGGGTTACGGACCCACAAATCATTAGATGTTGGTAGTTGAAGCAGTTGGAAAGCTGCGCCAAAGAGAGTGACAGCCTCGTAAGCGGCATCGACATTTAAGTGGTGGGTATCCAGAGTACGACAGGACACGAGAAATCCGGTCGGAATATGCGAGGACCATCTCGTAAGGCTAAATACGACTTAGTGACCGATAGAGTATAGTACC
>JAFQSA010000026.1 GCA_017409765.1 Clostridia bacterium
CTGGTTTTGCTGTTTACTTTTGCCATTGCGTTGTGCTTGTTTAGCGCTTGTCACACGCACGAGTTTGGCGAGTGGACGGTTACAACAGAGCCAACTTGTACAACAGCTGGATTGCAAGAAAGAGTATGCAAGTGTGGCAAAATTGATAGCAAAACAATTCCTACAACTAATCATGAGTTTGGCGAGTGGATTGTCACTAAACAAGCCACCTGCACCGAAGAAGGTGTACAAGAAAGAATTTGCAAGTGTGGCGAAATTGATAGCAAAACAATTCCTACAACTAATCATGAGTTTGGCGAGTGGACGGTTACAAAAGAGCCAACTTGCACGACAGATGGATTGCTAGAAAGAGTATGCGAGTGTGGCGAAATTGATAGCAAAACAATTCCTGCAACAAATCATGCTTTGGGAGAGTGGATAGTTAATAGCAATCCAGATTGCGAACATGCTGGATCACGACAACGCTTCTGCAAGTGTGGTCAAGAGAGTGAATACGAAAAGCTCGAAGCGTTGGGACATGACTTTGTACAATACCCAGAGAAACCAGCAACCTGCACCGAATCTGGTTGGTATGCCTACGAAGCTTGTAGCCGTTGTAAAATTTCAAGCTACAAGGAAATATTACCTACACACAAACTAAATGGTACCATTTGCGAAGTTTGCGGTGTCAACTACGTATCCGCTGGTTTACAGTACATGCCAAATGCTGATGGCCAAAGCTACACGGTTGTTGGTATCGCAGGAGATGATGCACAAATTGTTGTGCCAGCCACCTACAACAATAAACCTGTTGTTGCCATTGGCGAAAGAGCCTTTTACGATTGCAGATACACCACATACGTTTATTTGCCAGATAGCATCACATCCATTGGCGACAGAGCTTTTACTGGTTGTGACAAACTAAAAAGCATCATCATCCCACAAGGTGTAACAACTATAGGCGTGCATGCATTTGAATCTTGCCGAGAACTTGAAAGTATCACTATTCCAAAAGACGTTACAAGCATTGGCGACTATGCATTTTTTAATTGCAAAAAGTTAACAACTGTCACTTTTGCAGGCAACCAAGTAAAAAGTATTGGAGATAGTGCTTTTGCATATTGCGATAGTCTTGAAAACGTCGTGCTACCAAATGGTTTGGAATCCGTCGCACTCAATGCATTTAGTCAATGTTTTATGCTTAAAACTATCAGCATTCCTGCAAGCGTAACCACCATTGGTCCATCCGCATTTGCTGGCAATACTGCACTAACGGATATTGTTGTAGATGCAAACAACGCTAACTACAAATCCATCGACGGCAACTTGTATTCCAAAGATGGCACTGTGTTGATATGCTATTCAGCAGGTAAAACGGCCACATCATTTGATATTCCACAAAGTGTAACAACCATTGCAGAAAGAGCTTTTGCTTCGTCCCAATTGAAAAACATCACAGTTGGCGGTAACGTAACAAAGGTAGAGGGATATGTCTTTGCTGCTTGCGAAAGTCTAACTAGTGTAATTTTTACTGCACCCCTAGAAACGTTGGAAACGTCGGTATTCCATAACTGTCAAAACCTAGAAAGTGTTACATTGCCAAGCAGTTTGAAAACCATTGGCGATTACACCTTCTACAACTGCAATAAGCTAAAAAGTGTTAACTACTGTGGCACCGAAGAACAATGGAATTTGATTGAGAAGACGGAATACTGGGACTACACAATAGCTAAGTACGCGCTCAACTACAACTACACAGAGAAATAAACAGAATAACTAAAAATAAAAAAAGAGCAATCGTTTTGATTGCTCTTTTTTTTTGATACATATTTGTGCTTGTTGGGCAAATGTTGATTTGTAATTTGAAGTAAAGAGCTGTTGTAATTCTTTGGATGCTTTTGCGCCATATTTGTATTTTTTTGAGGGTACGTGGTGTGTTTTGACCATTGCATCTTTGGAATATGTGGTGTGTTTTTCGGGGGTTATTTGCAAAAAACTGTCCGTTTTTTTGGTTGGTTTTACATTTGCGACTATGATATTAGTCCTTACTTTGCGACTTTAGATTTCTTTTGGTAGTTGACACAAGGCGAGTAACTTCGAAAAGTATCGTTGGAACAAGCGCCAAAAGGATTGCCACAAGGTACATCCAAAGGGGCAAGGTTGCAAGGTCGAACAACCTTTGCAAAGGCGCAACAAGCGCCACAACAAACACAAGCGCAAAGGAAATTGCCATGCAGATTGCCATGGTTTTTGTCATGCCACCGTTGAATAGCCCTTGGCGACTCCTAACTTGCAATGCAAAAAACAGTTGCGAAAGGGAAAGTATCAAAAATGCCATTGTGGCGGGCGCATTTGTGCCGTGAGCAAGTCCAATGCCGTAGCCGGCCAAAGTTACGATACCAAAGGCAATTCCGCCCAAAACGAGCGACAAAGCCCCACCACCATCGAAAAAGGTTGCATTGCGACTTGTTGGCGGGTAGCGCATGACGTCCACTTCGCTTTTGTAGGTGCCAAGCGCCAATGCCGGCAAAGTGTCGGTAACGAGGTTTATCCACAGCAGTTGCATTGCGGAAAATGGCGAAACGTTCCACAGCAAAAGAGCCACAAACACCGAAAGCACCTCGCCAATGTTGCAAGTAAGCAGGTACAACACCGACTTTTTGATGTTATCCTTGACGGTGCGCCCCAAGGAAACGGCATCCACAATGGTGGCAAAGTTGTCGTCAGCAAGGATGATATCGGCACTGTCCTTGGCAACGTCCGTACCGCTACCCATTGCGCAACCGATATCGGCACTTTTCAACGCGGGCGCATCGTTTACGCCGTCCCCTGTCATTGCCACAGTTTTGCCAAGCGATTGCCACGCCTTGACGATTTTCAGTTTGTCGGTGGGGGTAACGCGCGCATATACCGATACCTTTTCCACCACGTCTGCAAGTTGCTCGTCCGTCATTTTGGCAAGTTGTTCGCCATCCAGCGCCAAGTCGCCAGCGCGCATAATACCAAGTTGACGAGCAATTTCCGTTGCAGTTTGTACGCTATCCCCCGTTAGCATAACGGTGCGAATGCCCGCGCTTTTTGTGAGAGCAACGGCCTTTTTTGCCTCCGCGCGAGGTGGGTCGGCCAAGGCGAAAAGCCCCACTATGTTGAAAGTTTGTTGAAGGGTGGATTTGTCGAAATTTGGCGCAAGTTCCACCACCGACAATGCAAGCACCCTAAGTCCCTTTTTTGCAAGCAAATCCTGACGTTGTTTGAACAGTTTGTAGTTTGCATCCGTTGACATCTTTTCCAAACTGCCCTTTGTGATGCAATAGAGTTTTTGGTCCATTTCCACCACCACAGACATAAGTTTTGTGGCGGAATCGAAGGGAATTTCGCAGATACGTGTTGTGTTTTGGGGAATTTTGGTAACGCTGACAACGGCAATTTCCGTTGGATCGCCAACCAAAGAGCCGTCCTCGTTTTGCAGGACGTCACAGCACAAGGAGTAGGCAACAAGCAGGTTATCGGCACCATCAACGTTTTGCGCAAGGCGGTAGGTTGAGCCATCGAAAACGCCCACCAACGTCATTTTGTTTTGCGTCAAAGTGCCCGTTTTGTCGGTGCAAATAACGTTGCAAGAACCAAGCGCCTCTACAGCGGTCAACCGTTTTACAACGGCATTTTGCTTGCTCATTTTGACAATTCCCTTGGCAAGCACCACAGTTACAACGGCAGGTAGCCCCTCGGGGATGGCGGCAACGGCAAGAGAGATGGATGTTAGTAGCACGTTCAGGAATACGTCCGTCAACGTTTCCGTAGGTGCGCGATTTGCCACACCCTTGACAAATCCCAATACCAGCACAACAAAGCACACGGCAAGGCACACAATGCCAATCACTTTGGAAAGTTGTTTTAGTTTTTGTTGGAGCGGGGTTAGTTGCTCTTTGGTATCACTGAGGGCTGTGGCAATTTTGCCAATTTCCGTGTTGGCGCCTGTTGCGTACACCTTGGCAACGCAACTGCCTTTGGTCACAAAACAACCGGAAAAAACCTTGTTTTTGCCACCACGTGTTGCTTTTTCCGTCTTTTCCAGCGGAACGCTTTCCCCCGTTAGTGGCGCTTGATTGACAAACAAACCATTTGTTTCCAACAACACACAATCGGCCGTTACAACGTCGCCACTTTCGTAGATGCACACGTCCCCCACCACCACGTTTTGGCTATCAATTTGGCAAAGTGAGCCACCGCGAATAACCTTGGTCTTGGGGGAAGTCAATGCCGTTAGCGCATCCAACGATTGCTCTGCGCGATGCTCCTGCACGGCACCAAGCAAAGCGTTTGCAAGCACGATTGCCACAATGATGATGGGCTCGGCAAGTTCCGTCGCGTCACCGGAAAACAACGCCATCCCAAGGGAAAGCCCTGCAGATATCAGCAAAATGACAATCATCAAATCGGCAAACTGCGCAAAAAATTTTTGCAAAAAGGTTTTGCGCTTTTTGCGTGCGTGGCAGTTTGGACCATGTTGTTTGAGTAGTTCCGTTGCTTGTTGTTCCGTTAGACCTTGATGATTGAAAGTCAAAATGCACTCCAAATACAATACAAATTGTATGCAAGCGCGCCACCAAATAGACTTGTACATAGTTTTGTATCATCACTTAAAACCACACCTGCTTTTAACAGAATAGCAGGGAGCAATCATCAAAAAATGCGACGGCAATAGCCATCGCATTTTGATTTGTGGTTTGATATGTAGTTATTGGAACACCTATTTGCGGACGACCACAGGTCGCCCCTACGGTATTTATGGTATGCAGTTAACAAGAATGTTTATATCCGCATGGTAGATTGCGCATTCGTTTTGCCGTTGAATATTTCCAATGACTCTATTGCAAGCAAATTTGTGTCTTGCGAACAAGGGATGTTTGGTTAGCATCAGCGATTTGGCGAGCAAAAGGCAAGTAGGAGCGTCGTTGTGTCCTATGGGGTCCCCGCAAATCAAATCCTGATTTGTGGGGAGAAGGAGCAACAACGCTAAAAGCGAGCAATGATGTTACTACATCGTTGCGAACAATATTGCGTTAGTTGCGACGCGGAGCATACCTGGAAAGTCTGTGACCGAGCAAAACGTCGCTATCTGCGCAGAACTTTTGCCGTCAAAAAACAAACAGAACTTGTGAGCAAGACACCTAGATATTGTCCTTTTGCGCGATGCCTACAAAGTCGATTTCGCAACACCAGAAGGATTTGTCGGCAAACTTGTTTTCCAACTCTTCCAAAAGCAGTTTCATGTACTCGTAGTTGTTGCGCTTTTCCATGTTGTAGGGGTCTTTGTCGGCAACCATCTTGAGGTAGTTTTTGCGGTAGTCGTAGCGCTCCAAGTAGAACTCGTAGCGTTGGTCGAGGTTCAGCCCGGACAAGTCCTTGATGTAGTTGAGCATCTTGACGTTTTTGTAGCCGGACGTGATTAGTTGATGGTAGATTTTTCGGCCGTTTTCGCGGTCGGAAATGCCGTCAGTGGAAAGGTGCAAGGTGATGATTTTTTCAATCAAGCCATCGTCGTTGTAGGTCATTACCGAGCCATCGTCACTACCGCGGATGATGATAAAACCATCGTCGGCAAGATATCTGCGAAGACGGCGCAAAAACTTTTGCGGGTTAGATAGGTGGTGGATAACAAGGGAACTGAAGATGATATCGAACTTGGGGATGTCGTGTTTGTCCATCAAGTCCTCCAACTCGTCGTTGAAATCTTCACTTTCCAAGTCCAACTTTTCGTACACGATGTTTGGCGCGCTAAAGCTTTGACGAGCGGTATCCAAACAACCTTGCGAGCGGTCCACGCCCAAAACAATGGAGTTGGGGATATCGGCAAAGCGGTCCTTGGTTACATAGCCATAGGCGCAACCGGCATCCAAAATGTGGATTTTGCTTTTGTTAAGTCGCTCCAAGCAGTACTGAATTGCGGGCATATCGGCATTGCGAGTTTCGCGCGCTTGGATTTTGAGTCTGCGTGCTTCGCGACCGTACTCGGGGGAGTACTGAGAGGTGGTTTTGCCGGTAGTCAAAGACGTCTTGCCGGAAAGCCCCTTTGGCTCGCTTGCTCGGCGCTTGTTGATGATGTTAGCAACAAACTCACAAACGTCCGCTGGGCTGTGTGTACCCATTGTAAAGGACTCGTAGTTGCGGATGGAACGTGGCACGTCGTTGCCGTGCAAATCGCCAAGGTAAGGCACAATCACGCCACCAGGATTGCGACCGGACAAGATGTCCTCGTGGAAGGACTCGCGTTCGTACTCTACCCATTTGCTTGTTGCGTACTCCTTGCAGGAAAGGATGCACACCAAAATGGAAGATTGGTCCAAAGCATCCTCAATCGCCTTTTTGTAGGTGGCTTCGCCCAGTTCCAACAACTTGACGTTGGAGTAGAATGCGGAAATGCCACGCTGGGTAAGATTTTTGTAAATCTCACTAGCAAGTTGCGCATCGACACTTTGTGTACCATCGGCAGCGGTATTTTTGAAGGATATAAACACGTCGTAATGTTGTTGAGCCATTGTGCACCTCAAAAGTATTGGTTGTACACCATTATAGCACTTTGTTGAACACTTTGCAATAGATTTTTTTTGCTAAGTGCAAAATAAAGAGAGCGAACAAATTTGTCCGCTCTCCTTTAGGGGGAAGCTACCGTGCAACACGCGCGGTAAAAATTATGGCCTGTACTGTATAAAAATTGGCTGTTTATTGCAAAAAATTGGGGATACGTGGTAGTTTTTTGTGGTGTTAGTTTTTGCCACCGGGGTTGCCCCAACTGCCACCAAATCCACCGCCAAGCTTGGTTGGTTCGCCAGTTTTGGCATCAATACGGAAGGTAAATTCCATACCAAATATTTCAATTTCCACTTCGTAGTAGGTGCCGTCTTCGCTAAGTTCGCAATCGATTTCGTCAATTTGGTCATCCAAAAAACTTAGCTTTTTGGACAAGATATCCAGAGCGATCTTTTTGATTTTATCTTCCGAAAGGAGGTCGCCACCGCCGTGTGTGGCAAGGTGTTTTTCTTCCTTTAGGATTGTGCCCTTTTTGCTGATTTCCACCTCGTAGATGTAGTCGCCCGCTTGGAAGGTTACTTCCACGCTGTGTTTGTCGCGCTCGGTGATTTGAGCGTTTGTAGCACCCTCTACGCCTTCCGTTGCTTTGGCAATGAGTTCGGCATCGGTAAGGTCGGGTTGATTGATATCTTCGTTGAGGTTGTGGGCTTTCTTTTCGTACTTGACAACTTCGCCATCAACGGCTTTTACGTCCACTTCGTACTTAAAACCTTGGTACAAAAACTCAACTTCGTACACCATCATGCCCTTTTCGATTTCCAAATCTACGTGGTAATGTAGGTCAACACCTGTATATATGGATGGATCAAATGAAATACCTGCATACTCAAGCGCAATTGCAAGTGCTCGTTCTTTGCCGATGTAGGACTTTTCGCTTGCGATACCGTTTGTGATGCAGTCGGCAACTTTGTCGCCAGTATACTTGGCAAGGATGATTGCAAGTTCGTTTACCGAACGATTTACAAGATCTTCCACCGTGTAGTGAGGCGCACCCTCCGTTGTATCGAGGTTGCTTGCATCCACGATTTTGGTAATCAAGGTTGCTTTGCCCTTGGAAATGTTGTTGTCGTTTGCAATTTGACCGACTTGGTCTTTGTCTTTGAGCCATTGTGCCACCACGGAGGACTCGATGTTGTGCTCCTTCATGGTGGTTTGAATTTTGCTTGTTACCATGTCGATGATTTGGTTGTAGGTGGATTCCTTTTTGGTATCAACGGAAACAAGCACGGAGTTTGTGTACTCGGTAAGGTAGCCATGCACCGTCATAGAGCCGATGATTGCGTACACCGCAACATCCAACGTTGAGCCTTCCAAATCCATACCCTGAAGGATGATTTGCGCATCGTCGTTGTTGGCTATGGCCTCCTTTACGCGGGTGCGTTTGTCAATTTTAAGTTCGATACTGGGGTTTACGTCCAAGGAAACAACCGCCGCTTGTGCCGTTGCATCCAATTTGACACCACCCAAAACACCTGTTACAACCAACACCAACGCAAGCGCAAACGTTGCAAGTTTCCAAAAGGTAACGTTGGAACGCTTTTGTGACGTCACAGGTCGATACACCGTTGTATCTTTGCAATGAGCAATGACTGATTGGGAAATATCGGGGGTGGCCTTGGAGAAGGTGCTATTTACTTTTTCCTCGATTTTTCTACTCATAGGGATTCTCCTTTGATAATTTGTTTTAGCTTTTTGATTGCCCTGTGGTACTTGGAAAGTACCGTTGCAAGGGGCATGTTGAGATGTTTGGCAATTTCGCGATGTTTTAGGCCCGTCATTGCATGCAAAACTACAATTGTGCGCTCCTCTTCGCCAAGTTTTGCAAGGTACTGCGCAACAAACATTTTGTCGTCAGCAGACATATTGGAGTTGTCGGCAAGTTGTGCAAAAAGTGTTTCGTCTGGAACGTCCGCCACACGCGATTGCTGACGAAACTGTTGAAAGCACAAGTTTTTGGTGATGGTAAGTATCCAAGCCATGGGTTTGCCGTAACTTTGGTAGTGATGCGCGTTTTCGTACACCTTGATAAAGGTATCGTGCATGATGTCCTGCGCATCGTGCGCAGACCTTACCACCGACAATGCGTAGGCATAGATGGACGTTGCCGTTTCGTCGTACAGGGTTTGCAGCGCTGTTTCGTCCCCCTGTGCGATGCGAACAAGTGCATCATCAATTTTTGCCACGTTGGGCTTTTTTGTTTTGTTGAAAGTTGCCATGTTGTTTCCCTCTATTTGCTAAAACAATGGTTTGAACCGTCATTTTATTGCAAAAAAGTAAAAAAAAGATAAACAATTTGTTTGTGGTTAAAAAAAGTGAGCCACGTGCTCACTTTTGTATAGTATAAATTAAATATTGGCAATGTAACGTCAATTTATTACGCGCCAAATTTTGCACAATTTTGCGCTAGTCGCGGTGCATCAAGTACAACACAGCCATAGCAACGGAGATGTAGCAAGTTTCCCTCAAATCCGCCAAACTGTGGGCATAGGGCTTGATACCAACGTTATCTACAACGATGTTTCGGCTACCCAAAAGCGCGCAGTCGATACTGCCTTTGTCCATCAAAGATTGGGGTATGCCCGTTGCCGAGCCGTAGTAGCGTTGTGGCTCGGAAAAGGCAGATAGACCAAGGTCCACCACCGCATCCACGCCGGAAAAAGCAGACTTGATATCGTCCAAAACAATGCCCTTGCGTTGCGTTGCAAGGTCCTCGATGGGCAAGTACCAAACAAACTCGCCACCAAACAAACCAAGGCAATGGTTGTACTCGTTGATTTTGTTTGTGTCGCGGTTGCCAACTGCCAAAACGGAAAGGTTGTGTAGTCCATCACAACGGATGGAAAGTGCCATCAAGTCCGCCAAAACGCCAATTGGGTCGTACTGACCAGAGCCACCGTTGATAACGTTTTGGGTGCAGGACGTGGCAAAAGTTTTGGCAAGGTTGTCGTTTTCGCAAGATACAACAATGGTGTTTGCGCCCATGTTATCTAGCATCTTGCAACAGGACATTACGTCGTCCATGTTGTAGTAGACGTAAGGTGTGCCGGAAAGGTAACTTGCCGCAAGGGAAAATGCCGTGCTGGACAAGCATGGCTTGGGCCAAACACCCGCAACCACACTACCAATCAGTTGTGGACCGCGCTTGTAGTTGGCGGTAACGATTCGGCGCATTTGTTGTGCCACTTCCACAATTTGGGAAATTTCCGCCTTATTTAGTTCGGTAAGAGAAATTAGATGTTTCATACAAACCTCAGTTTGCCTTTTAGTTGTTTTTGTTACGAAGAGTTGTTAGCACCCTTTGGAAGTAGTCGGGCAAAGGGGCAGAAAAGGTCATTTGTTCCCCTGTGTGTGGATGCACAAAGGAAAGTGTCTTGGCGTGCAACAGTTGACCGTCCAAGGCGAACTTTTGCGCCTTGAAACCGTAGGTTTTGTCCCCAACAACGGGATGATGCAAAACCTTGGATGCGTGCACACGAATTTGGTGTGTACGACCAGTTTTCAGCTCAAATTGTACCAACGTGTGCGTTGCAAATCGCTCCACCACCGTGTAGTGTGTTTGGGCTCTTCGGCCGTCCGCAACAACGTCCATCTTTTTGCGGTCGGTTGGGCATCTGCCAATGGGCGCATCCACAATGCCATCGTCCTGTTTGAGTACCCCTTCGAGTAGCGCCCAGTAGATACGCTTGCATGTTTTTGCTTGAATTTGCTTTTGCAACTCCACGTGGGCAACGTCGTTTTTGGCAACCACAAGCAGTCCGCTTGTATCCTTGTCCAAACGATGCACAATTCCGGGGCGCAAAACGCCATTTATGCCGGAAAGATCCGTCACGTGGTACAAAAGCGCGTTTACCAAAGTGTCGGTGTACACGTTGTTTGCAGGGTGCACAGTCATGCCTTGGGGCTTGTTGATTACCGCCAAGTGCTCGTCTTGGTAGACAATGTCCAATGGGATGTTTTGCGCGGGGATATCCAATGGGATTTCATCCGGCAAGGTTACCACAATTTCCGCATCCTCCTTGACGGAAGTGGACGCTTTGGTTACCACTTTGCCATTGACGGTCACACCACCATCCGCCATCACCTTTTGTATGTGGGAGCGAGTGAGATTGGTGTTTTCCGCAAGGAAGGCATCCAATCTGCGATATTGACTTTCGCTAGTTAGTTGTATCGTTCTCATCGGGGGTTTCCGTTTGAATTGTTGTAGTGTCGTCAGTTGCCACTTGTGTGTCGTTTGCAACAGCGGCAACGTCGGTAGGTTGGGTTGTGTCGTCAGTTAAAACCGCACCATCGGTTGCGTTTGCTTTGTTTGCCACCGCTTGGGCGCGCTCTTCCATCAAGATTTTTACAAGACTATCTGGGTCGAACCAAATTATGGCCGCAATTGCCATAAACACACCAAAAGTCAAGCACATGTCTGCCACGTTGAATACTGGTGGGAAGATGGAAAAGGAAATAAAGTCGCGTACGCCACCGCTAAAAAAGGTGCCTTCGGTAGCGTAGGTTGCGCGGTCGATGGCATTACCAATTGTGCCACCAATGATCATCGCAAAGGAAATTTGCGAAAGAACACTGCGTGTGCGCGCACGAAGGAGCAGGTAGCAAAACACAGGTATGCCAACAACTGTCACCACAAAGAATACGATGTCGCTTGCTTGGCTGTTTCCAATGCCAAATGCTGCACCGCGGTTGAGTACTGGACTAAATTGCAAAAATTTGCCAATGATTTGTACGCTTGGGCCATTGCCACCGTTCAGCAAATTGTCGTAGATCCAAATTTTTGTAAGTTGATCGGCAACAATGCAAAAGATGACTACACCAAGGTAAATCAAACAAAATATTGGTAGTTTTAGAGTTTTTTGTTGTTTCATAGGTATCTCTTACCTTTGTGAATTATTATAGTTAGTTTACAAAATTACTTTTTGTGAATTTGCCGTTACACATTACTAGTACGAATTGCAATGTCGAGTTTTGCTAAAAAACCCATATACGACCTTAGACGCTTTCCTTGGCTGTGGTGATGGATGCAATAAGTAATTTGCGAATTTTGCTACATTTGGCAAACAAATCATTGTATTCATCCTCGGTTATGATACGCGTATCCTTGAACAAACCGAGCCAAAAGTCAGTTTCGTAGCACTCTTTGAGTGCAATTTGAAATTTATTTATAAAATCGGCTTTACTTGCTGCATAGTTTGCTTCATGGATATTTGCGCCAATGCTTGTACCACTTCGTAAAATTTGATTTAGCAAAACATTGCTTTTACGGTTTTCTTTTATTTCGGTGTAAAGATTTACGATATCAACGGCAAATTGTTTTGACAAATCCACTAAAAGGTTTTGTTTCATTTCAGGTCCTCGCTTTAGGATGATTTGACGGCATTGCCGTCATGAATTGATGAGTTCATCATGATTTCTCGCTCCGCTCCATGAATTGAATTACAACCTCAATGCGCCACAGCGCAATTCATGTCTTAGACAATTCATGAGCACTTGTGCTCAATTCACGCAACTGCAAGGTTGCAATTCATTATTGAATCTACCGTTTGCATCAAACGATAGATTCAACATGGTTAGTCTTTGAAACTAAAAATATCATCCGCACTTGGAGTTTCGAAAATATGCGAGGTGTTTGCGGATGCTGTGCCCATCAATGCTTGCTTTTGCAACTTGCGATTGTGCAAAACGGCAAACACGGCAAGCAAAATTACAATTACAACGGCAACAATCTTTGGCCAAAGGCGATTGTACCAAAGGTCGAGGTTGAGCAGTTCTTTGCGCGCGTTTTGACTTACACTTGCAAAGTCGCCATGAACAACCGTGGAAACGACTGTGTCCACAACTGTGTCGATTTTGTCAATCCAAGATTGGTTGCAGTTTTCCAACTTGTCCATTGCGGTGTTCATTGTGTTGTTTTTGGAGTTGGCGCTTTCCACGTAGGTCCAGTTTTGGAAGTTACCAGAGAAAAAACTTGCCACAGGCACTCCTGCCACGCGGAAAGGTGTGTGGTCGCTACCTTGGATAACTTCGTAGTAGCCGTAGCCCCACATGTCGGCATTGAACACGCCCACAGCGTGTGGTTTTTCCAAAAGTTGAGTTTTGCCCGTTGCGTTTTGCAAAATTAGGTTTGCCAAACTTGTGGATTTGTTTTCGCATTGAACGTACAAGTTGTCGCCATTGGCGATGGAGTCCAAGTTGAACATCACGCGGATGCTTGTTAGTGGAAGTTTGTACTCTTGGGAAAAGTTGTTTACAAACGCTTGAGAGCCAAGCAGGCCTTGCTCTTCGCCACCAAATGCCACAAAGTAGACGTCAAATGGAAGTTTTACATCCTTGAGTTCTTGGGCAATTTGCAATAATGCCACAATGCCACTTGCGTTGTCGTTTGCACCTACGCCAACAGAGTCGTAGTGAGCGCCAATAACAATGCTATCGGTGGTACTTTTGTTATCCTTGTGCAAAATTACGTTGTTACCATAGTAGCTGTCGGCTACAATTGGTTGCATTGTTGGTAGTTCCAACGTTGTGTCGCTTTCCACATAGTATTGAGTGAACTTGCCGTGAATGTACTTTGCAGCATCGTACTCGCCCTCTTGACCTTGTCTGTTGGGGCAGGCAGTAACAAATTCCTCCAGCATTTTGTAGGTTGGGCTGTTTTTGTAGTCATCGGTAGTTTGTTCCGCCAAGATGGTTGTTGGCATGCACGCAACAACAAGTAGCAAGGCGATTGCAACAAGTAGAATCTTTTTCATGCCATCACCCCCAAAACAACCACTGTCACAAGGTAGGCAATCGCCAAACTTTTGAAGTACAGTTGACGAGTTACCACGTTGAAGTACAGTTTGGAAGTTACCTTGTAAAAGCCAATCACACATCCGCAAGAAACAATCAATGGGAAAAGTATCGAACCCCAAACCATAAACACGGGTGTGAAAAGGTTAACAAGGTTTAGTATGCCACAGGCAAAAAAGCCAATGTCGAAAAATAACATTGCCAAAAGCACGTATTCGTGACGGGGCACGTTGTATATGCGAGAAATGTTTAGGATGGCATTTACGACAAAGGGTACGAAAAAGTTAAGTAGCAATCCCATAAATATGCCGGAAAGTAGTACCGTTGGTATTGTTGCGCTTGCGGGCAATCCCATGCCTTCGCCCACCAAGTTTACCGAGATGAGCAAATCTTGCCAGTTGCAAAAGGTAAAGCCTACAACAAACAAAATACGCACTATCATGTTGGACAATTGATAGTTGGTTTTGAGTTTTTCAATCATTTTCACGAAAATAGTTCTCCTTTATAATGCACAAAGTTGCATGATAAGTAGTTCAATTGCTTGATCGTCGTGGGTGTGAGCACGCAACAACGCATCTGTCTTGGCAAAGTAGTCCAAGGCGCGTTTTAGTTGCATGGGCTTGTACTTGTCGGCAGTTTCCTTCAAAAAGTACAGGGAGTTGGGTTTTACACCAAAGTAGGTTGCGTACTCGTCATTTGAGTAGTTGGTGGTCTTTAGGTAGTACATGCGCCTGTAGGCATTGTACAAAAGTCCAAACATACCCAATGCCTCCTCGCCGTTTTGCTCCAACTCGTGGTAAAGTTCCAATGCTTGCGCGGTGTTTTTATTGGCGATGTGCTTGGAAAGGTTAAAGATGTTTTGTTCCACATCGCGGTGCACCAACAAGTCGATGGTGGCAAGGGTAATTTCGCCGTAGTCCAACAACTTTTGTGTTTCGGTGGCTACGCGCGCCATGTCGTTTAGGCAGTAGGTGGCAATTTTGCTTGTGCAAGCGGGGTCGATGTTTACGCCTGCCTTTTTGCAGTAGGACACAATCCACTTTTCCACACTACGCGAGTCGAGGCGGTTGCAATCCACAAACTCCAGTCCGCGTACACCGCTAAATATGTTTTGCTCGCTAGTTACAAATACCAAACAAAAACTGCCATCGCAACTTTCGATAAGCTTTGATAGTTGCGCTTTGGCCTCCTTGGTTTTGTTGGTTTCCGTGTTGCCTTTGCCAAAGGTAAAGTTTTCGCACACGACAACGCGCTTGTCGCCAAAGATGGATTGAGTAAGGCAGGACGTTTGGACGTCGTCCACACTTGGGGCATCCAACGTGTCCACGGCAAAATCGTCTTGGGTTACACCGCAACTGGCAAAAACGTACTCCAAAGCGCGATGTTTTACCCATTCGTCGTTGCCGAACAGGCACAAAGCGGGGTACGATTGCGTCTTAAGTTGTGCGTTTAGTTGCAAAAATTTGATCACGATTTTGCTCCTTGCTAGAAATTAACTACTATTGTACCATCTTTTTGCGCAATTGTAAAGTTTCCGTACTTATTTGCACCATAATTAGTAACACAATAATCTTGATACAAACTGAAAGTTACAACATTTTGTTGTAAATAGTTAGCCGTAGGCATTTCCATCACGTAAAAATCCGCCATTGGCACGATTGCTTGAAAGTGCTCCACTTGCGCCTCGCTACCGTCAACAATGGCAAACGTCAACTCTTCCATCCGCACCACGACACCCACAAGTTGACCGTCGTAGACACTTTGCACCGTGATGCCATTACCAACAGTTTGATTGTTGGCAACTTGTACCACAGGGATACCCAGGTCGTGCATGTACTGCAAGGCCTTGTTGGGCGATTTGTTGGAAAGATTGTACACCTTGTCCACGCCAAGTTGGGCAAAGTCGTCCATTGGAATGGTTGTGTCCAGTTTGGAAAAATCGGTAAACACCCAAGTTACGGACTTGTGCTTGTACTTTTGCAGGTAGTCGCAAATCGTGCCAAAACTGTAGTGGTTTTGACAATTGGACACCACTACAACGTCGCCAAGATGGTTGGTTACAACCACGTCCGCACCGCTAAAGTTGATGCTGGCAAACACTTGATTTTGGCAAGGCAATTTTACGCCAGCCAACACAAAACACACCACTAACACCAACAAAAGTGCCACTTTAACCACTACTTTGGTGTTTTTGTTGGCGTTGACGTACTGTCCAACAACAAACAACAGCACCACCGTAACTGCAATTGCAAGAGCCATTGCCGAAAGTGTTGCCACGGCAAAATCCAATGAGGAAACAACTGTGGCAACCTGCGTTACAATCCACAAAATGCCGTCCGCCAAGTGCAACGCATACTTGAAAACCCAAGGCAACAAGCCAACAAGGCCTGCGGTAAATGCCCAAGACATCAACGGCACACCAATCAAGTTGGCAAACACACCCAAAATTGGCACTTCGCCAAAGAAGTGGGCGGTGGTCGCAAAGGTGGCAACCGTGCAGGAAAAAGAAACGGAAATTGCCGAAAGCAATCCGTAGACAAACTTGTTGAGTTTTTTGCTGCGCAAAAATCTGTCAATGCGCAAATGCAACGTTGCCATGCCAAAAACCGACAGTACGGAAAGTTGCCAACCCACGTCAAAAAGGTAGTAGGGATTGAACAAAAGCAATGCCAGCACCGACCAAGACAATGCAATAAGCATATCGTATCTGCCGGAAATCCACCTAACAAGGTAGGTGCAAATTGTCATAAGCAATGCGCGCAAAATGGATGGTGCCCAGTTGCAAACGTAACAGAAAAATACAAGTGGGCCAATCATCACGGCAAACTCGGCAAGGGGATTGAGTTTTAGTTTGTTGATGAAAAAGCCAATGATGGAAATGATGTACACCAAGTGCATGCCCGATACGGCAACCAAGTGTATCATTCCTGCGCGTTGGTAGGCAATTTTGACAGGGTCGTCCATCATGTTGGTGTCGCCCGTGATAAGTGCGTACATCACATCCGCATGGAAAAACATGTTGTTTGTGCAACGATTGAATATGTACAAACGGATGCGCTCGCCAAGGGTAAGCTTTCCGGGCCTTTGGGCTAGCACGGTTACGTCCGTCAGTTGGTAGTTGCAGTTGTTGCGCAGGCAAGAGGTATCAAACTCGTCAGCAAAAACGTAGGTGGAACGAAGCGTGCCGTTGACGACAACCATATCGCCCGTTTGAAAGAGTTGGCCATCGTACACAACAACCTTAACCCTGCCGGGGATTTTGACATCATCAAAGGTGCAATTTTCCAAATAAAGGACGTTGGTTGCATTGCCCAAACGGCCAATATCCGTAACACGTCCCTCGAGATTTACTTGTTTTGCAACAATTTCGTGACGTTGATCGTCCAAAATTTTCAACTGGAATAAGCCTGTGCCAACCAATGTAAAAATCAACGTGAAAAGCACGATTTGTCGCAAGTTGTTTTTGAACAGCAAAAGCACAACAAACGTCAACGCAAACACGCCAACAATAATACCAAATGGCAACCAATTGCCAAACATGATGGCGTGTCCGCACAAGATACCCAACACCAGCCCAACTGCGCAAAACAAAAAGATGCGCGGATTAACTAGCCTCTTCATAGTCAGCCTCCGACACAAACAGTTTGTAGTGGTTTTGTTGGTATTCTTCCGCCGTCAAAATGCTTTTTAGCATTTGCTTGTTTGTGATTTTTCCGTGATTTTTGAGGTACGTGTGCAGTTTTTCGACAATTTCCGCAGAAATATTTTGTGCTGTAAGGTTGTACAAAACGGTTGCGCCATTGACATTCAAGCAATGGAAAGTTTCGCCATTTTGGTAGTAGCCAACGGCAATTTGACAGTTGGTTTTGATGTACGTGGTCGCGTTTTTCGGCATGATACTTTCGGGGAGCAATCCCGCCATTGCAACAACGTCGGCAACGGTTTTGCCCTCTGGCACAATGTAGTACCCTTCCCTTTCCACCGCGCCACAGACGTACACCTTGAAGTACACGTCATCCTTGTTTGGCAAAGTTTCACTTTTGTAGGGACTTGCCGTTGGCTTGTTAAATCCATCTCCACGAATGGTTGTATAACCAAAATTACCACCACATGCACTAAGCAACGTGATGGTAACAATAAATATGCAAATTAGAGCCAAAATTCTTTTCATAGGTGGATTATCTTTTGTGTTGTAAATAAAAGTCTTTTGTGTGCGGACGACCACAAGTCGCCCCTGCGAATTGGGTGCATTTTGTTTTATCAAGAAACCAAATTGTTGCCAACGTTTCCAATAAACACGGATGATTGCGCACATCTTTTGCCGTCAAAAGTCGAACAAAATTTGTAGAGAAACACGGTGTTTCGCGAAAAAGAGATTGTTGATTAACGAAGTGATTTGACGAGAAAAGTGCAAGCAAGCGCTGTGTTGTTGCGAAGGAGCATACCTGGATGGTCTGTGACTGAGCAAAACACGGATGATTGCGCCGTCAGTTTTCCGTCAAAAATCAACAAGATTTTTTGAGCGAAACACAAAGAAAAATCCCACCTTGGCCGAGTTTTACGATGGTTCAACCTGACAAAACAGGTGGGTAATCTGCCAAATACTATCAACCTTTTACCGAAACGCAAAAACGTTTTTTGACTCCACACGGAAGCCGTAGTAACCTGAAATCAGCATTTGGACGCAATCCCCTTTTACGAAACGTAGTTGACGCATTTTGTAAAACCTGTCGCACCAGGCAGGATTGGTATTTCTAGACAAACCGTCTTGGAAATCGTGGGAAATATGGTCGTTTTTGGCGAAAATCGCTTGCACGTGGTGTGTTTTTGCCACGTCAAGACGTCCGCATTTGTGAGTTTATTATACAATATATTGTTGTCCGTTACAATAGTTTTGATAAAATTTTTTCAAAGAATTTTGTGTAAAAACTGATGTTTAAGTAATTTTTGACAAACTTTTGGTAAACACTTGCATATTTTTGTGTGCTGTGCTATACTGTGTAGGCAAAAAACATGGCTCATTAGTCTAGCGGCCTAGGACATCGCCCTCTCACGGCGAGAACAGGGGTTCGAGTCCCCTATGAGTCACCAATAGTAGGCTCGTTTTGAGTCGCAAACAACAAGACATTGCAAATCGCAATGTCTTTTTTTGTTTATGCCAAAGTACTATTTAGCTACTATATGTGTCAGTAAACGATTTTGTGAAAATTGTGTGTAAGCGAGAGTTTATCTTAAAAAGTACACACGTTTTGAGTGGCCTAAAACAAACTCTTGCGGAGCCACAGTTTTTTGATATCCACCCAAATAACGTACATGTAGCAAACCACGTAAGCCAAAAATTCGCCAAGCACGTCGCCAAACAATTCCATCACGGCAAAGTAGAAAATTACGCAAATAATCAGCCATTGGATGATGTAGACACCAACAAAGCTGTACTTTTTGATTTTGAGTTTTTCCATCAGTGGCACAATCAAATCGGCATCCTTGACGTGGTACAAAATTACGCCATACACCATGATGGGCGACACATAGATGAACAAAAAGTCGCAGTTTTCCGCACCCAAAGTGAAGTAGGTGATAGCGGCAAACACCAAAATTAGGTACATGAAGATGGAAAACAACTTGCCACTTACCTTTTTGAATTTGTCGGACACTTTGACGTCCTTAGCACCAGGGATGACGGTAAAAACAAATGATACCAGCGCCACCAGCCAAGCAATGATAAAGAAAATTGGTGCCGACTCGTACTGCCAAATTTTTTCGGTAAAAAAGATGATGGGCATGCCAATGATAACGGCAATCCAAAGTACCAAAACGGGCAATACGCTTGCTTTGCGACTGCGTGGAGTGATGTCCACAGAGCCGTAGTGTGTTACGCTAACGTCGTACTCCGCACCGCTATCCAGGTCTGTGACGATGTAGTCGCTGTAACTTGTGTCGTTATCTCTAATTTCAAAATCAGCCATGATGTACCTCCCTTTTGGGGCATTATAACATGTTTGTTTGTAGGTTGTCAATACGCAATGCAAATTGACGTGACGTTGCACATATCCAACAAAAAAACAAAGCACATAATAACTAACCTAAAAAACACAGCAAATCAATCGCTTTTACAACAGAACGGCAATCCTAACACTGGAACAGTTCCCAAAGAGAAACAATGCCAAGAGTAAATGAGTTGTCAAACAACATCAACCAAACTCCTACAACCAAAACAACTAGGTTGTAGGTTTTTTTTGCAAAAATCTGTGGGATTGTTTGCAAAAATGTTACTCTTTTTGGGTGTGATTGATTGCAATCTAAGCGCCGTTGTACTATAATAAAGGTACCGCAAAATATGGGCACACCGCTACTTTCGCGGAAAACTGCACGGTGTGCCAAACTTACATAAAGGAGAAATACTATGGATTGGAATGCATTTTGGAACTCCGTTTTGGATTGGGCCAAAAACACAGGCATCAAAATTGTGATTGCATTGGTAATTTTGCTTGTTTCTTTTAGAATTATCACCGTTATCACACGCAAAATTGAAAAGCGCGCTAACAACAAAAAGGCCGACAAAACCATCATGAAAACCTTGGCTTACGTGCTGAGAATTGGTTTGAAGATTGTTGTTGTAGTTTGCTTGGTTGGCTACTTGGGTATCGACACAAGTGGACTTACCGCACTCATTGCTTCCTTTGGTGTGTGCATCGGCTTGGCTGTTAACGGCGCCGTTGCAAACTTGGCTGGCGGTATCTTGATCATCTTGACACGCCCATTCAAAATTGACGACTACATCGAGGCACAAGGTCACAGCGGCACAGTTGTGGATATCCACATCACAACCACAAAACTTTTAACACCAGATAACAAAGTTATCTACTTGCCTAACGGCCCACTTTCCAACGGCGACATCGTCAACTACTCGGAAATGGACACACGCCGTGTGGACTTTACATTCGGCATTGGCTACGGCGACGACTTTGAAAAGGCAAAGCAAATCATCAAAGATATTTGCGACGCACATGCTTTGGTTATGAAAGAGCCTGCACCATTCATCAGAGTTACCGAGCACGCTTCTTCCAGCATCAACATCGTTACTCGCGTTTGGACAAAGAGCGAAGACTACTGGACAGTTTACTTCGACATCATGGAACAAGTAAAAACCGAATTCGACAAAGCCGGCATCGAAATCCCATTCAACCAAGTGGACGTTCACATCAGAAACGACGGCTAACACACAACTTTACACAAACAGGCCTAACACAAACGTGTTGGGCTTTTTTGTTGCCACACCACATTTTTCCAAAATTTGTTTGGTTGTGTTGAAAATTGCTTTGCGTTGTGGTATAATGGGGTATATCGCAAGTGGCAAACCTGCATTGCCACCAAACACATCACAAACAAAGGAGAAAAGGATGGCTTTTATCGAAACAAATCATACCGAAGTTGTTTTGCGCAAACTGAAAAGCGACATCGACGGCTTTATGAAATTTGTGCGCATTGCCACCATGGTGGGATTTTCCGCCTGGTACGTGTACCTGATTGCAACAAATTTCCACTCCATCCCCCACTTGATTGCCTACATAGTTTTGTTTGCGCTGGTACTGGTTACGTTTTTTGCCGAAAGGAGTTTCAAGCCAACCAAAAACGACAGTCGCAAAAACAAGCGCAAAAAGGTGGAAAAACAACGCAACTTTAGCCTGACGACCAAAATCATCAAATTTACCGCCAAGTGCGTTACCATCGGTTTGGCATTGCACGCATCCATCACAAACCCCACCTCCCAATGGGATTTGATACTGGACATTGCTTCCGCCGTGATGCTACTTGTTTCCGTTTTGTGCGAGTTTGTGACGGGGTTTCTCAACAGATACATCGACTACTTTAAAATTAGCGTAGCAATGGACATTGGCAACAGCGGAGTTGTTAATACCGTAAAGGACGTTTTTAAGGCGTTTGGCAACAAGCAATTGCAACTGGACGACATCAACAACGACCTCAACGGTGGCGACGAAAACTTGTACACCGAGCAGGAAAAGAAAATCCGCCAAATGCTCACCGACGAGGCGGACGTGTTACGCGCACAAAAAGCCGAGCGCAAAAAGGAGCGCGCAAAGCAAATTGACGAGCAACTTGCCGCTGCCAAAGCACAGAAAAAACAAGTCAAAATGGACAAAAAAGCCGCTGACAAGGCGGAAAAAAAGCGCATCGCCGAAGAAAAACGTCAAGCCAAGCGAGACAAGGCGGAGGCAAAACGCGCCGAGAAAAAACGCCTTGCCGAAGAAAAGCGCCAAGCAAAGAAAAACAAAAAGCCGGAATAACACCCACCACACCCCAGTAACTTTGCGTTATTGGGGGCTTTTTTGTGCTAGGAGATTGAAATAATTCAAAATATGTAGTATAATGATTGCAAATGTTATACTGGTGGGAGTTTTTGATGCGACAAAACTGTTTGCAACGTCAAGCTGAGGCAATCAAAGGGCGAAACACACCACCACGCAACCATCAAAATGGAGGTTACCATGGCAACAAAGAACGAAATTTTGGCGCAACTTTACGCAATCAAAGCGGGCTTGTCCATCATCTCGCAAGAAAAGGACAAGATTGCTGGCGCAGAAAAAAAGTTGAACACTATCCAAACAAAAATTGACTCCTGCAAAAGCCAAATAGCAAGATGCGACCAAGAGATTGCAAATGTTAAAAAGTCTATTGACGATGCGCAAAAGCAACCCTTGACAATGTTCGGCCAAAAACGTGATGTGGACATCAAAAAGGGCCCATATATTTGGTTCGGAATCATTTCGGGTTTTGTTGTATTTTTGATTATTGCATTTATTATCGTTCCTGGTCTAATCGAAGACTACGGCATTGGATCGTTGGTGATTTGGTTATCTGCGATAGTCGGCGCCGTTATTGGTGCATTTGTTGTAGGATCAATGCACAAAAAAGATGTTGCTAAAGAGCAAGCCAAAGCCGAGCAAGAGTGGCAAGACGAAGTTGCCAAAGCACGCGCACAACAAAAACAACGTAATCAAACGTTGATTGACAATGCAAACAAAGTTATTGCAACCAAAACTGCAACACGCACATCCTTGCAACAAGAGTTGGATACTCTTACCGAAAAATTCAACAACCAATTGCAAATTTTCAACGAACAAAAAGATCTATCCCTTGGTGTGGCAAAAACTGTGTACGATGCCTTGATTGCCGAATACGCAACTGTGCTTGACCCACGCGATTGGAAAAACATCGACTTTATCATTTTCTACTACGAAACTGGCCGTGTGGACACCATCAAGGAAGCGTTGATCCACGTGGACAAACAACGTCAAACGGAAACAATTGCAAATGCCATCAAGCAAGCAAGTCAAGAAATCAGCAGTACCATCAACACAAGCATGACAATGCTCCGTGCCGACTTGAACACATGCTTTGGCGCACTTTCCACTCAATTGGACAAGTCCATGCAAATTCAACTGCAAGCACTCGAGCAAAGCAACGTTACACTTGGAGCACTTTCCGGAAGTGTGAGCGATCTTGGTAGCAAATTGCAAACGTCTTTGAATGCTCTTGGCAACGAGCAAGCACTTACAAATGCGCTACTTGACAAAGTTGCCACAAGCAGTGATACACTTGTAAACGATCTTAACTACGTGATTGGTTACAAAGCACCCTACTACTTAAAAAAATAGCATACGTGGTCGCAAAAAAATATATAAACGTCAACAAGTCCCCGTTATTTTGCAATAATGGGGGCTTTTTTGTTGCTAATCGTTGAAATTATCTAAAAAGTATAGTATAATGATATAAACTAGTAGCAAAATGCGTCAAATGTGGCAAAACCGCATTTGCTAGATATTGGAGAAGTATGAACAAACTTGGCAAATGGCTAAAAACTGAATATCAGGAAACCCAACTGCTACTCCGAAGCGTGCCTGCGTGGGTGGTGACGTTGTTTGTGGTAAGTGTCATTTGCATGAACATACTTGCAAACAAAACGCTTGTGCAGTTGCCTTGGATTGCTTTGGACGGTGGCGTGCTAATATCTTGGCTATCGTTTTTGTGCATGGACATACTTACCAAGCACTTTGGCCCAAAGGCATCCAACAAAATTTCCATCCTGGCTGTGGTGGTAAATTTGCTAACCTGCTTGATATTCTACATCGTTAGCATCATCCCATCCAACGCAAAGGACTACACCGAACTAAACAGCATTTTAGGGGGTACGTGGTTCATTTTGGTGGGTAGCACCATTGCATTTATCGCATCGTCGTTTATCAACAACGGACTTAACTACCTAATCGGCAAGTGCTTTCAACGTAACCCCGATGGCAAACTTGCCTACGCGTGCAGAACGTACGTATCCACCTTTGTGGGACAATTTTTGGACAACCTGATTTTCTCCGTGATTGTGTTCATGGGGTTTGCGCCCATCTTTTGGGATGGGTTCTGCTGGACGTTTGTTCAATGCGCAATGTGCGCCCTCACAGGGGCTGTGGCGGAACTGATTTTGGAAATAGTGTTCTCGCCCATCGGCTACAAAATCTCCCAAAAATGGAAAAATGACGGCGTTGGCCAAGAATACTTGGACTACATCGCCAAAGGACGTCAACAATGAAAGTTTTAGTGACAGGAACAACCCAAGGAATTGGCAAAGCCATCGCCCAAATGTTTTTGCAAAAGGGTCATCACGTTGTGGGAATTGACAGACAAAGTGCAAGCATAACTCACGCAAACTACATCCACCACCAAGTGGACGTGCGCGACTACCAAAACTTGCCAGAGATTAGCGGAGTGGAAATTCTCATCAACAATGCCGGCACTCAAAACGAGGCGGATATCGACATCAATTTGAAGGCGCTTGTGCACGTCACGGAAAAGTACGGCGTGCAAAGTGCAATCAAGTCCATTTTGAACATTGGCTCGGCAAGCGCACACACCGGCTCGGAGTTCCCCGAGTACGTGGCAAGTAAGGGCGGAGTGATGTCCTACACCAAAAACGTGGCGCAACGTGTTGCAAAATTTGGCGCAACCTGCAACAGTTTGGATCCCGGCGGAGTGCTTACACCGCTGAACGATTGCGTGGTTAACGATGCCGAACTTTGGGCGCAAATCATGGACCAAACTCCATTGAAGCGCTGGGCTACCGCGGAGGAAATTGCCGAGTGGGCATACTTTTTGACGGTCACAAACAAGTTTGCAACGGGTCAAAACATCCTGGTAGACGGTGGCGAAAGTATCAACTACCACTTTGTGTGGAAGGAGTAGACTATGGAGGAAAATAACAAAGGTACGGTGGTAGCGGTAAAATCCCAAGAATTACTGGCTGAGCATCTGATTGTTGTTGCTGGTTGCGCATTTTTCACTTGGATGGCTATAGATAAGTTCTTGATTGTAAGGAATATTCTACTACTAATAGTTGTTGCACCGCTGTCTTTATTGGGATTGTTTCTCCTGTTGTTTAGTATTGAGTCGCTGATAAGACCAAAGGTTACAATTAGAGACTTCGGCAATAAATTTACTGTGTACTATGCATTTGGGATACAACGAACATTCAAATATGCGGAAGTTGATGAATTTATTGTTCCACATGATCGCATAGACATGCGTTCTAGATATGCTAACTTTTTTATCAAAGTAAACAAAAAAACATATCGAGTTGGCATAATCAAAGATGTTGGAGTTGTACGAATGACAATGAACAGCAAACGCCCCTACTACCCAAAACAACAACTATAACTGATTTTACAATAAGAAATGCGTGACGAAAACGTCACGCATTTTGTTTTTTTGCGCACACGTGGTTTATTTTTGTACCACAGGCGCAGTTTTGCCACCCTTTTGGGGTGCTATTTTTGCACTACTTTTGTTGTGTTTTGGATTGCTCGGCTGTGTAGGCCTGCATGGTTTTGTCCAAGATGTCCAAGCAGGAGCCGATGGTGTTGTCGTCGATGATGCCGTTGAGCAAATTTGCAAGTTTGCAACGCTTTTCTAGCGCGGGGATATCCTGAGCGTAGATGTTTTGGGCGTTTTGGCAAACAAGTTTTACCGATGCGACAAAGTCGGCCAAGGTCATTTCCTTGGACAAAAGTTTTTGACGCGCACTGCCAAAGTACAAAATTTGGGTGTAGAACGCGCCGAAAAGGTCATCTTTTAGGATGCTTTTCATGCTTTTGCCGGAAAGGGAGGAAACAAACTTGAAAATTACCGTTGAGAGTGCGCCAATTGTGGCGGTATCCACCACGATTGTTGCCAGCACCGAAAGGCCAAACCTTGCAACGCGATTGACAAACACCACGTCCACCACTGCGCAGACCAATGCAAACACAAATGGCAGGATTACGGCAAAATCGAACTTGTGCAGTACGTCCACATCCACTTTGTTTACAAACAGTTTTTTGCACAGTTGGGTGGCAAGGCAAGTTACCACAGCGTACATCAAAAAGTAGGCGTTTTCGCTGTTTTTGATAAAGTTAAACAGCGACTGAATGAAAGTTTCAAAATCCATTTTTGTGATTCTCCTTGTTAGATTTGTTAACACTGCACAAGAAGGTCGTAGGGGCGACCTGTGGTCGTCCGTTAATTAGCAACAGTTTGGAACACAGTTGACAAACAAGAGATAACCTACGATGCATTTAGAGCACAGCCCTCTCCGTCAACTACGTTGCCACCTCCCCCAAAGTGGGAGGCTCTTGCCAAACAACCTTGGCTTGTTGAAGTGCCTTGTAAAAGGACAATCCCAAACCTTTCATATATTTTTGTCGCAAAGGACACTTTGAGGCAACAAAAAAGCGTCAACCTTTGTGACGCTTTGATTGTACTATGAGATTTTTTGTTTTGCAACGTTATGTGTCAAATTTTTTTGGGGTGCGCACAAGTTACTTACGGAATTCTTTTGGAAATTTCCTGGATATACCTATCATTGGTAATGTATTGTTTTACATCTTGCATATCCACAGTGTAACCATTTAGCAAATACTGTATTACTACTTCGGCATACAAAACTTGGATATTAGCTTCCAATGCCTCTTCAAAGTTAAAGTTCATTTTGTTGCTTATTCCTTCAACTATGCCCTGATAGAATGTACTGTCTTTGCCAAAGCAATCTTTTACCGATAGCAGGTGCTCGAATCCCGATACAATATTTGCCATACTGATAAGTTTGCGTCCTCTGCAAACAATTGCACCGCCATTTAGCAACATGTCGGCAGTGGTATTCAGTTCGTTGCACAAATCTAGCAACAATGCAACGTCTGGCAATGTTTCGCCAGTTTCCCATTTACTTACTGCTTGAAAAGAAACATTTAGCGTATCTGCTAACTGTTGCTGAGTTATTCCTTTTGCTTTTCGAAGTTTTTTGATGTACTGACCAATTTTATTCATTCATTTAGTCCTCCAAATATGTTTTTTTGTAGCTACACCGATATTATACTACATTTTGGTTCACTAAACAATAACTAGAAAAGGGAATAAACTCTACTGCAACTAGAATTTTAACACGCAAAAAATAACGCCGAGATGGTTAGTCATCTCGGCGATACGTGGTTATTTTTTGTCGGCAATGGTAAGTTTGTAGATGTCGTTTTTGGGAACGTTGCGATCCTTGGCAACGGCTTTGATAGCATCTTTTTGCGACATGCCACCCTTGATGTAGTAGTCGAGGTGCTCTTGCACACTTAGTTCGCACAGGGCATTTGTTTGGTGCTCAGCACGGTTAACAACAAGCACAAACTCCCCTTTGGTATCATCGATGACGTCACTAAGATGGCAAAAACGCACACGCTCGTGAGATTTGGAAAGTTCCTTGACTAGACAGCACTCGCGGTCGCCAAGGCGCTCGCAAAGGTATGCCATGTTTTCTTGGATGTCGTGTACGGCCAAGTAGAAAATTGCAACGTCCACCGTGCCATCCAAAAGTTTTTCGCGATCCTTCTTTTTTTCCGGCAAAAAGCCGTAGTAGGTAAAAGGTGGTTGATAGCCGGAAAGCACAAACGCGTTTACAAATGCGCTTGGACCTGAGATAACTGTGTAAGGCAGGTTGCGCTCCTTCAATGCATTTACCAAAATGTTGCCGGGGTCGTTGATGCCGGGCATGCCCGCATCGGAAATTAGCGCGATGTCGTCGCCACGCTCAGCAAAGGACAGGACAAAATCCAAACTCATTTTTTCGTTGAATTTGTGGTAACTGTACAGCGGTTTGCCAGTGATACCGTAGTGGGAAAGTAGCACTTGCGAGTGGCGTGTGTCTTCGCAAAAGATGGCGGAAACGCTCTTTAACGTTTCTACCGCGCGAAAGGTGATTTCCGCAAGATTTCCAATGGGTGTTGCAATTAGATATACCATAAAAGTTGTTCCTTTTGTTGATTTTTGTGGGGTACGTGGTTGTTTTTTGCGTTACTCCGTCAAGCCGTAGTAGGCCTTGGCTTGTGGGGTGTAGTTGCCCTGTTCGTCACAGATGTACATTGGCGCGTGCAAAATGCAGTCAGGCTCGCCTCCCTTCACACCGCGAACAAGCACCAAGTTTGGCTCGCGTCCGGGGCTGGGGCAAACGGGCAAAATTTCCTTGACGGCAATTTTGTTTTGGGCGCAAAGTGCAACAATTTCGCTAGTTCTGCTTGCTTGGTGCACCAAGTACAAGTTGCCACGATTGTTCAAACACTTGGATGCCGATTGGATGATATCCGCAAGCGTTGCGCAAATTTCGTGACGGCAAATGGCAAGGTTTTTGTCCAGTTGTTGCTCGCCACTACCCACCTTGCGATATGGCGGATTGCACACAACAACGTCCGCTTTGCCACCTACCAAACTGTTTGCCGTTTTGAGGTCGCAAGTTACAACTTCAATCACGTTTTGCAAGTTGTTCAACGCCACACTTCGGGTTGCCATGTCGGCAAGTTGACTTTGGATTTCCAATGCCAGCACCTTTTTGGGGTGCTTTTTGTGGGCAATCAGGATGGAAATTACGCCACTACCTGTGCCAAACTCCACGCAAAACTTGCCGTTCATATCCTTGCAAAAGTTGGCAAGTAGCACGGCATCGGTGGTAAAGCGATACTCGGTGGCGGACTGAATTAGCACTAGTCCATCGCATTGCAAATCTTCAATTTTTTCGTTGGGAAGCAAATTTGTCATGTCAATATTGTACAACAAAAGGGCAAATTAGTAAAGGGGTTGCGGAAAAGTTGGTGGGAATAAAAAAGACCAACATGTTTTGAGTGTTGGCCGTATATCTAAATTAAGTGTTTTTGTGTAAATTTGATGTCAAATTGTTCTTAGTCCACCACAATAACCTTTTTGCCAATGGACGTGAGGTATTTTTTGAAGTCGTCCAAGGTTAGCACCAATGTTGCGGTGTTATCGCAGGGGTGAAATTTGACGCGGTTGGCGTTCCAAACGCTTTCGTCAATGAGTAACGGCGCCGAATAGGTTGCGGTATCCTCGTTGAGATAGGCAAAGGGGGAAACGCTTCCGCGGTGCACACCAAGGTCGTTGAGCAGTTTTTCCTCCGTTGCAAACTCGAACTTGGCACAGCCCACAAAGCTTGCAAGATGGCGCATTTCCGCGCGCTTGTCGAAGGGGAGCACCACCAGGTAGAAGTTGTCGCTCTTTTTGTCCTTGACGTACAGGCTTTTGCAAGACATACAGTTGGGTACGTGTATCACTTGGCGGGATTCCTCGGTGATTACCACCGCTTGATGGCGCAATAGTTCGTAAGCTACGCCTATTGAGTTGAGATAGTTGGTTACTTTGGTTATCATGGTTTAGTGATTTACAAATAAGTTTTTCGATTTGTTTTTGCTGTTGATTTAGAAATGCGCTTTAGCAACAAAGTGCACATGTGCGTGTCTAACAAAAGGCATTGCCTACCCTTCGACATACAATTCGTCATCGCACCAACGCGCCGGGTTTTGGTAGATGTAGTTTAACCTTGTTACATAATCCTGATTGTCCCTGATTACATGCTCCATAAACAGTTTTTGCCAAACAGGTTTACCTATCCTTTTGGTAACAGCACCCTTAAATTGTTGTATCATTTGCGATAACGTAGGGGCGACCTGTGGTCGTCCGTTTTCATCAGCAGTTATCTCCACCAAAATATGTAGGTGATTTGGCATGATCACATAGGAGTTGAGCGAAACGGATGGATACGTATCGTTCCAAATTTCCAATTGTTCCAAAACAATTTTACCCCAATTGGACAACGGTAGATTTTGCGGACGAGCACAGCTCGCCCCTACGGTCTGGTCGTAGTAAGCCACCGCATCAAATGCGCCTTGCCAAAACAGATTTCTTCTCTTTGCGGTACATATTGTTACAAAATAAACTCCCGGAGAACTGTAATTGTAATCCTTGAGTCGTATATCCTTGCGTTGTGGGTGTTTTTGCTTGTCCGTTTCCATAATTGATATTATTATATCACATTTTGAATAAGCAAACAAGATTTATGTCGATGTTTGTAAACAAAAAGTTCCCAATGTTTGGGAACTTTTTTACTAACTACACAAATAATTCATCACGCCACTAAAAATCAGTTGGCAAAGGGTTTGACGGTAGGCGTCCGTTTTGAGTTGCGCAAGGTCTTGGGCATTGGAGAAAAATCCGCACTCAACAATTACGCTTGGACAGGGCATTTCTCGGCACATGTAGTAGTCGCCGGATATTGCTTCGTGGTGGTTGCCGGTGTGACTGTTGAAGGTTTGTTGCAAGCACTTGGCAAGTTTTTCCCCTTCCGTTGCGCCACTTTGGTAAAACACTTGCGGGCCACTGCGGGAAAGTTGCCCTGCAAACTGATTCATGTGGATGCTGATGACGATGTTGGCGTTGGCGCTTTCCACCACCTTTTTGCGAGCTTGCATATCGCGGAGCTTGAAACCCTTGGTGGCAAGGCCGTAGAGACCATCCTTGTTGGTGCGCGTGTACACCACGTTGAAACCAGAATCCGCAAGCATTTTGCCCAGCGTTTTGGCATAGGCAAGGTTTAGGTCACTTTCCTTGGTGCCGTCGGTAGCCACTTTGCCACTATCCATACCGCCGTGGCCGGCATCGATAACAATTGTGTAGTCCATTAACGAAACGTCTTTTGAAAGTTGGCGCATGCACAAAAAGAACACAAGCCCCACTTGGATTGCCAAAATTAGCAACAAAACCGCCACTAGACGGCTAGATTTTACCGAAAACACCATGGTTTGCTCCAACATCATCAAAAAATGCCAAAAGGGCCATTTTGTAGCACCTTTATGACATACAAATGCGTTTTTCGACACTTTTCGTGCAAAAATGCGCAAAGTTATACACTTATCCACAAAGTTATCCACAGTTATCCACAATTTGGGTGGACAACCTGTTCCACAAACTCGTGAAACTGCAACAAATGTTCTACACTGTTAGTGTATGCTTGTACTTTTTGCAAAAGCACAAAGTTTTGCTAATATCCAAATGCAAAAATTGTAAAAATATGTCGCTATTTGTGTAATAGTAAAAAAGTACTTTTGAAAGTTACTATGTTAAAAATAGGTACAAAATTGTTTGGGTTTTGGTGTCAAACCAAGGTGTAAAAAGTTGGACAAAGGTCAATACTCTACTCAAAACAAAACAAGGAGATGCAAAATGAGTTTTAATCCATTTAGAGAACAACCACTAAAAAGCGCCAACGACTTTTACAGTTGGAAGCAACTTGCGTTGAAACCCTACAACAAGTTTGACGTAGACCCCTACACGCGCGTGCGCATCATTTTGGCTGCCGGTGCCGAGTTCGAGGCAGTTTGGTTTGGACATCAATTCCACCGCCATTGCGACAACAACGACATCCGCCGAGAGATTGCCGTAACACGCCGTCACGAACAGCAACAACAAAAGCGCATTGCCAGTTTGAAGCCCATTGGCGAAGGCATTTTGGAACACACCATCGGCTACGAGCAACTTGCAGTTGATCTTACTGCCATATTTGCCCAACGAGAAAGTGACAAGTACGTTAAAATGGCAATGGACTTTGCCCTTTTGGAGGATTTCGACCACTTGTACAGATATGCCGACCTTTTGGAAATGGACAAGGGCATTGTTGCAGAAAAACTTGTTGGTGGCTACACCGAACTTATGCCTGGCCGTCCAACCATTGCCGAGCACCGCTACCCAATGGACGACATCAAGCGCTACGTCAACTTCAAAAAGGCAAACAGTCTTACAAAACTGGACATCAACATTTTGACGGCTGCCGAGCAACAAACAATGAACTACTACATGAACCAGGCCAACTTTTACCAAAACAAGATGGGCCGTCAACTCTACACGGAAATTGCCATGATCGAGGAACAACACGTTTCCCTCTACGGCGGATTGAAAGACCCAAATTGCACTTGGCTGGAGGAAAACTTGATGCACGAGTACACCGAGTGCTACTTGTACTACAGTTTGTGGCAAGACGAAACCGACCCACTTGTAAAAAAGGTGTGGGAGCAACACTTCAACGACGAACTATCACACTTGCACAAAGCGGCGGAACTGCTCAACAAGTACGAAAACAAAGTGTGGGAGCAAGTCATCCCCAAGGGCGAGTTCCCCGAACTACTCAAGTTCCGCTCCAACATCGACTATGTTCGTGAAGTGCTTAAAAACACCGTCAACCTTACAGGCGCCGGCGAGGACTACCAGCCCGTTGGCGAAGTGGCAAACGACAGCAAATTTTTTGAGTATCAAAGCCAAGTTAACGTCAAAGACTGCGACGTTGCAAGCCATTGCGTAATCAAAAAGTACATTGCCGACAACGACCGCGACTACCGCTTTGAAACTGCCGAGCACCCAGTTGTGGAACTGCGCGACCGCAAGGTGGACAACACAACTGTTGGTAGATAGGCGCACAACAAAACGCAAGTACGTGCTTAACATGCGAGAAAACCGCCAAGACAAATTCTATCCTTTTGCAAGCGAAACTTTGGCCAAATGACGTTTTCGTCGTGCCGTTGTTTTGATGGAATTTGGAAGTTTTTTTGCGCAAAAGATACCAAAAATCTACTGCAAAAACACGCAAAAACACACCACGTAGTGTCAAAAAATGCAAAAATAAAGACACAGGGCAACACCTGTGTCTTTTGTTGATTTTATAGTTGTTTTACTTGGGCTTTAGCGACTTTGTTTTGGCTATAACCATTTTTTGTAAACGATTTTTGGTTATCCTTTTTTGCTAATTATCCATAAAAATACCGAGTGTATCTTTTGTCAAATGCTGACAAAGTTACTTGTGAATATACAATCGTGACAAGCCGTCGGCACTATCCACCATGCAGAAAAACTCCCAGCCGTACATTTCGTAAAAGTTAGTGTGGTCGGTAACAAGGTACACGGGACTAATACCCTTTTTTCGCAAATCCTCTACCGCCATATTCAACAGTTTGCCGGCAATTCCGTTGCCACGGTGTGCCTTTTCGGTATAAACTGCGCAAACGTTGGGTGCAAGATCCTTGCGATTGTGGAAGTCGTTTTCGATCACGCCCAAGCCACCGACAATGTGGCCATCGCACAAACAAATATACCAACCAAGTTCCGTTTCGCCACAAAGATACGCTTGCATGCACTGGATATACGCGCTTGTTGGCACGCCCCACTTGGAACTGAACCAGTTGGCCGATTGTTCCATCAACTGTGGCATATCGCGCAATGTTATGTAGGTGTAGTTTGGCATAGTGTACTCCATTGTGTGCCCTCTCAGTCACCTACGGTGCCAGCTCTCCCATAGGGCGAGCCCCTTTAATGTTGCACACTTTACTGAACAATTTTTTACGCAATTAAAATTGCAATTTACGAGATAGTTACGGATGTAACTAAATAAAATACAGCTATCTATCCTTGTAGATATCCACAAGGTTAAGCGCAACCTCATAGGCTTTGTACATATCTTCCAAGGGGATGTACTCGTAACGGCCGTGGAAGTTGTAGCCACCAGTAAACAAGTTGGGGCAAGGAAGGCCTTCGTAGCTAAGTCGTGCGCCGTCAGTACCGCCACGAATTGGGCAAACGTGAGGGGTTACACCTGCACGCTCCATGGCAAGTTTGGCATTGTCCACCAAGTGGATGTGTGGAGCAACCTTTTCCTTCATGTTGTAGTAACTATCCACAATTTTCACGTCCACTGTGCCAGCGCCGTGCTTGGTGTTGAGAAAGTCAACAATTTGTTGGAAAAGCACCTTTTTTGCCTCGAACTTGGCTCTGTCGTGGTCGCGGATGATGTATTGAACAACTGCTTGTTCGCAATCGCCATTGATATCTGTCAAGTGGAAAAATCCTTCGTATCCCTCGGTGTACATTGGGTTGTCGAAAGCGGGAAGCAAACTTTGTAGTTCCATTGCAATGAGCACCGCATTTACCATCAAGCCCTTTGCCGAGCCTGGGTGAACAGACTTGCCGTGTACAACCACCTTTACGCCGGCCGCATTGAAGTTTTCGTACTCAAGTTCGCCAAGGCCACCGCCATCGATTGTGTAGGCGCCATCCGCACCAAAGCGCGCAACGTCAAAGAAATCGGTACCACGTCCTACTTCCTCATCAGGAGTGAAGGCGATTTTAATTTCGCCGTGGGGAATTTGTGGGTTGGCAACAAGTGTTTCCGCAAGGCGCATGATAACTGCCACGCCAGCTTTGTCGTCCGCGCCCAAAAGTGTTGTGCCATCGGAACTGATGATTGTTTTGCCAACGTGAGCGTTTAGGCTTGCAAACTCGCTTGGGGAAAGCACACGGCCCTCGGCAAGTGAGATATCCTTGCCATCGTAGTTGGACGTGATAATTGGCTTTACATTTGCGCCACTAACTGCGCTGGACGTGTCCACGTGGGCGATGAAACCAAGTTTGTAGGTGCTTGGTGTGTTGGCAGGAATTGTTGCGTATACGTAGCCGTTTTGTTCGTCCATTTCCGTTTGGATGCCAAGTGCAACCAGTTCGTCGCGCAAAAGTGTTAGCAAGTCAAATTGCTTGTGACTGCTTGGATATTGTTCCACATCAGGAACGGATTCGGTATCAATTGCTACATATCTAAGAAAATTTTGAAGAAGTTTGTTCATAGTTAGTGTGTCCTTTATGAGTTATAGGCGCGGGCGGTTGCAAAAACCAAGTGTATTGTTGACACAATCGTGACACAAATAGGTATACACAATCCCCCAGTCACCTGCGGTGCCAGCCCCCTTTACACAAAGGGGCCTTTTGTTTTGTTATAGTTAGTTCTTAAGGCCACGGTCTTCGTCAATGTAGGTTGCCAAAATATCCGCGGTGTGGAGATAAAGCGCAAGTTTGTACTTGGCATAGGCATCGCTAAGAGCATAACTTCCGCCCTTTACACGTTCGTCAAAACCGCCCATGTGCCAGTTGATTGCCATGGCCTCTTCCGCCGTCAATTTGATAAATTGGCTGGCAATAAACACGGATTTTTCCCCGTGGCCATAGGGGAAGCGCTCGGAAACCTTGTAGAAAGGTTGTTGCACCCAAGTGCCGTTTTCCTTGACGTTGCGCATTTCAACCGTGTAGTAGTTGACTTTGCAAAGGTCGTGCAGAAGCCCACAAATGGCAATTGTTTCGTCGGAAAAGGTCTTGTTGTAATCTTCGCCCAAGTCCGCCTTGATGAGTTTTACAAGGCGATTGTAGACGTTGATGGAGTGGTAGCAAAGTCCGCCCTCCTCCGATGCGTGAAATCTTGCCGAGGCGGGCGCTGTAAAAAAGTCGTTACTAAGAAGGTAGTCTAGCAATTTGTCCGCACCATCGCGTTTGATGTGCGTTGTGTACAATGCGATAAACTCGTTTTTGAAAGTGTCAATCATGTGTTACTCCTTTGGTTGCAAAGCGCAAAACTTTGTGACCTGCCCAGTACGTGCAAGTTGTACCAAGCATTTGATAGCACTATTATATACCATAAGTTGCAAATTTTCAATAAATATGCGGATATTTCCGCAAAAATGATGTCAAAGTGTTGTTTAGGCAAAGATGGCGCAGCAGCCAAAACAAATTGCACGACAACTGACCTTGGCGCAAAACATCGTTTGACGATTTGCCAATAGCATTGTAACACTTTTTTGAGAAAAACCATATTGTGAATTAGACTGTGAAAGTCAAAACTACTTGGAGGTATAAAAAATGTTCAATGGATTGTTCAATGATGGCCCAGGCCCAGACTGCGGTCACCAAACACCTTGTGGCGGTTGCAACTACACATGGATTTTGCTCATTTTGTTGTTCTTGTGTTGCTGTGGTGGCAAGTTGAGAAACTTTAACCTTTGCATCAACCCAACCTGCCTAATTTTGATGGGCGCATTGCTCTTCTGTTGCGGTGGCATCAAAGTTGGCGAAGGTTGCAAATAACTCGCCTACATAAGCAAAAATCGGGGAAACGTCAGTTTCCCCCTTTTTGTTATAAAAAGTGGTAGCAACAGCACACAGTTTTCCTGCTAATATTTTGCAATTGAAAATGATACGGCTAATCAAATAACTTCAAAATGCGAAACAACGGACGAAAAAACATTATTCTCGTATTGGATTTTCTCGTTGTTTATCAAAAAAACGCACCACGTGGTGCGTTTTTTGCATTTTTTGACAAATTTGATTTTACTTTTTGTTGTGGTGTTTGTCGATGTCGTACTCGCGGTTGGCAAAGCCCTTGCCGATAACTTCGCGAACGTTTTCCACGTAGGCAAACGCGTTTGGATCCACTTGGTTGATGATTCTACGCGCCAAAGTGAGTTGGTTTTTGGCAATTACGCAAAGAATCATTGTCTTTTCCTGACCGGAAAAACCACCTGTAACCTTGATGGACGTTGTGCCGTGTTTAAGTTTGGATTGAAGAGCGTCCACCATGTCTTGTGGTTTGTCGGTGGTGATTTCCAACTCGATTGCGGAACTAAATCCGCGGTAGATGCGTTCTTGAACGATTTCGCTAACAAACACCGTTGTAACGGAGTACACAAGCATGTTGAAAGCATCACTACCGTGACCTGTGTGACACCACATTGCCACAGCGCCAAGTGTGATAACGGCAACGTCCACCATCAAAATGGCACGCATTGCACCGCTACTACCCTTGGTTGCATTGCGACCAACAATCAATCCAACGACGTCGCTACCACCAGTTGATGCGTTACGAGTTAGCACCAATGGCAAACAAATTCCGCGCAATGCTCCGCCCACCAAAACGTACACGACCTTGTCCAATGCTTGGCCTTGGTTGATAAACTTGTTAAAGATGTTTGCAACACCCAACAAGCGCAAAACTATCAAAATGGTAGCAAGGCTTGCAATGTAGAAAAACGTGCGCTTTGCAAAGGACTTGTCTACTGCAAAAAACAGGTACACGCAAATGGGCAGGTTGATAACAAACGTCCACACGCCTGCGGAAAGGTACCACTTGGAGGAATCTAGACCTGTCAAAATCATGTCCAACACGCCGGAAATACCGGTGGAACTGCCTGCAATACAACCACTTGGAAACAAAAACACCTCAAGGGAGATTGCCGACACAAGCGCCGCTACAAATATTACGATAAAATCCAATAGATCACTTTTTCTTTGATGGTTCATTTGTTTTGTAACTCCAGTTGAAAGTTGGACGGGAAAATACGTCGTAGACATCCTTGACGATGGTAAATGCATCGGCATCGATGTTTGCTATGATTTGTTTGAGTTTGGGGGCTTGTTTTGCTTGCACCACAACAACAAGCATTTTGCGTGGTGTGCCGTCGTAGCAGTTGTTTGTGTTGGAAACGTTAAGTCCGCGTTTGAACTCCTTTACGATGGCATCGGTAAGTTGCTGACTTTTGCCCGTGACAATTAGGAACTTTTGTGGGTTGTTGAAACCGCGTTGAAGCATCCCCATAAACTCGCCAGCAATAAGCACAAACAAAAGGGAGTAGGCAACAATCCAAAAACTTTCCCCCTCAACAACCATGATGACAACACCACCAACAATCGTCAAAACAAAATTTATGATGGTGATGACCTTGGACAAATCCAACTCGGGGCGCTTTACGCTGATAACTCTGCCGATGATTTCCGTTCCGCCGTTACTTGCATTGTTTGCATAGGCAAGATACATACCGCCACCCAACAACACACCACCAAAGATGGTGGAAATGATGCGTGACTCGGAAAATTGGAACGCGGGAAACCACTTGGGCAAAACAGACATTGCAACGGTAGACATGCCAATGGAAAAAATTGTCTTTGCGGTAAAGTCGCCACGCAAAAATACCAAAGCAAGTATCATGATGGGCACGTTTAGTGATATGTAGAAAACTGGTACAAGTTGCTCGACGGTGACGGTGTCTACAAAGGAGCAAACAACAAATGCCACCGCACTTGCCACACCTGTGATGCCACCAGCAAAAAGTTTTGTTGGCGTAACAAACGTGTACATAGAGATTGCAATCAATATCGATGCCACAAACACAGCAAAGTATTCAGTTATCCATTGCCAAAGGCTCTTTTTGTTCTGCACAGTTTGCACTCCTAAAACCCGCAATTGAACGCAGGAAAATTTACAAGATAAATATTATTCTTTATTGCGAAATATGTCAAATAATTTAGAGAAAATGTTTTTGAAAAAATGAGTTTTTGTGAGAAATCTGCGGATGGGTACGTAGTCCCTTGCCCACCTTGAGATTTTGTTTGCGCATTTTTCCACCATGCCATCCCAAGCGTAGCCCACCGAGATTCCACTCAGCTTCGCTTCGTGCTTTTGGGTGCCCAAAAGTTCGACAAGCTCAGAATAACACCTTGCGGTGTCGGTGGGCGTAGTCGAAATCCGAGTGCAACGAGGATCAAATGGCACAAAGTGTCATTTGGGATCTATGGTGGTTGTTTGCGGACAGCACAGTTACGTCTATCCCTATGTTAGAATTGTTGCGGGTTAATAAAGCCGTTGGTAAAATGTGGGCGGATATGGGATAGTCCCTACGATTTGTATCAATGCGTATAGACTACTCCGCACGAACAGCAAGTGTCCTAACAAAAATTGTGCGCAACAACCAAATTTGCTATTGCAAAATGCAGATTGATGTAGTATAATATGCAATGTAATACAACATTTGTTTTGTGAGGTTTTTATGAAAGGTTGCAAAGCATTACAACTAATTTTTGGCATCACGTGCGCAATTTTGACAGTTGCAGTTGGCTTGACGGCTGTGATGTTGTTTTTGCCACACATTGGTGTAGAACTGGACTTTGAGCCATTTGCCACCATGTCCAAGGGCGTGGACACCATTGCAAAAACACTTGATGCTCCCGACCACAGTTGGGCTGTGATTTGCATCATGTTTGTTTTGCCAATGCTGTTGCTAGTTTTGGCAACGTGCTTGCTCATCCGTGGCAAAAAGGCGGGTAGCATTGTTGCGGGAAGTGTTTTGGCGACCTTTTCCATCGACTATGTTTGCATTGTGTGTGCGGTGTTTTCCAAGCAACTGTTTGGCGAGGCGCAAACAACATCCATTTTGATTGCCGTTGGCGTTGCCGTGGTTTGCACACTTTTGTACGTCTTGACAATTTCCGCAATTAGACGCGCAAGCAAACCTATTGAAACCCCACCACCAGTTGACACCCCAACGGACACAGAGCAACCACAAGTTGTTGAACAAACGGCTGATGATCCCGCTCCATACGTGCCAAGCGACTCCGTTACAGTAAGTCAAGTGGCAGACCAAACGTACGAGCAAAACGACGTTTTGCCACCAAAGGTGCTTGCCAAGTTAAAGCTTGCACGCGACCTGTACGAAAAGGGCGCATTGTCCAAAGAAGAATACCTTGGCATTGTTAACAAGTATATCAATCAACAATAGTTATCATAACAACAAAAAAAAAGACGCATCCAAAGCGGATGCGTCTTTAATTATTGATTTTGTTTCGGTGGTTGATGGAAGGCTCGCCCTTTGGGAGAGCTCCCACGTAGTGGGTGAGAGGGTTTATCTAATCCTATCTTTGATTGTTTTGTCTATCATCGCACAAACGGCTTCGAACCTTTCGTCGATATCTCTGTTGGAAAAACGCAAAACTTGTAAATCGTATTTTTCAAAAACTTTTGTTCGCGCCTCATCGTAGGACTGCCCTTCGTCGGTGAAGTGTTGCGATCCATCAAGTTCTATCACTAAACGTGCTTGATAACAATAAAAATCAGCAATAAAGTTATCGATGATTCGTTGTTTATATATCTTTACTGGATACTTTTGCAAAAAGTCGTACCACAAATGTTTCTCGTGGCGTGTCATGTTGCGACGCAAAATTTTTGCAATATCCAACAATTCTCCATTTATATTTATTGGAATATTATCCATACACCCTCTCCGTCACGCTTCGCGCGCCACCTCTCCCATAGTGAGAGGCATTTTGATAGTTGCATTATATCACAAATATGGCAACCATTCAATATATTTCATGATTAAAAACAACACACAAAGATTAGTTATCACAAAAAAAGACGCATCCAAAGCGGATGCGTCTTGTTTTTTTATTTTTTGCCGTAGGGCTTTTTGAATCGAGGATTGTTCAAAATTTCACCAAGAACAAGGCTCTTGCGGATGGCGTTCATGTCGTACGCTTTGCCATCGTCTTCCGTTTCGTACATCAAATCGGTGGCAATCAAACGCACACCGTTGAGTTCGTCACAACCTTCGTCGCTGACAGCGCCAAGAGAGCCAACAATTGGATCGTAGGTTTCCGCACTGCCACTATGGCTGTGGTCGCCACCATCAAAAGTGATGGTAGATGTTGTTGCCGTTGTTGCGGTGCGTTGCGATGCCTTGCGCTTGTTGTTTTGCAAGTAACGGCTTTGTTCCGGCGTCAGTTGGCCTCTTGCATTGGGATGTGTACCAAATGGGTACTTGTCGTCATCATCGTTGTCGGTGTCTGTTGAATAGTTAGCACCTTTCTTTTTGGCTTTCAAAATGATGGCAATAATACCAATGATAACTACAATAAATCCGCCAAAACCGGACATAATTTCGTCAATAACTACCTCGATATCTGCACAGAGGAAGTTTAGCATAGGCATGGCCTCCTATTTTTTGCCTTTGTCGCCTGTGCCTGCACCTGCTCCACCTGCTGGAGCATCGCCTGTGCCGGAGATTGCTTGGCGCATAGCGGTATCCGCTTGGATGTTTTGAAGTTGGTAGTAGTCCATGATGCCAAGACGACCAGAGCGAAGTGCCTCTGCCATAGCGCGTGGAATTTCTGCCTCTGCCTCGATAACCTTTGCACGCATTTCTTGAGTCATAGCGCGCATTTCTTGTTCGGTAGCAACGGCCATTGCACGGCGTTCTTCTGCTGCTGCTTGAGCAATGCGTTTGTCTGCTTCCGCTTGGTCCATTTGAAGTTGCGCACCGATGTTACGGCCAACGTCTACGTCAGCAATGTCGATGGACAAAATTTCGTATGCTGTACCAGCATCAAGACCTTTTTTCAAAACTGTCTTGGAAATAAGGTCGGGGTTTTCCAAAACTTCCTTGTGAGTTTCGGCAGAACCAACAGTTGTTACGATACCTTCGCCAACGCGGGCAATGATTGTTTCTTCACCGGCACCACCGATAAGGCGTGCGATGTTTGCGCGAACTGTTACACGCGCTTTAACGCGAAGTTCGATACCGTTTTTAGCAATGGCGGAGATGATTGGTGTTTCGATAACTTTTGGGTTAACGGACACTTTAACGGCGTTCAACACGTCACGACCGGCAAGGTCGATTGCCTTGGCGCTTGACAAGGAAAGGTCGATGTTTGCGCTGTGGGCGGAAATGAGGGCGTTAACTACGTTAGAAACGTTACCGCCTGCCATAACGTGGCTTTCCAATTCGCCGATATCAATGTTTAGACCGGCTTTGCGCGCACGGATGTACACGTCAACAAGCAACTTGTACTTGATGCGACGCATCTTCATACCAACAAGACGGCTCATAGGAACACGCGCACCGCTGATGGCTGCAGTAAACCATGTGCCAATTGGGAAAAATGCCAACAAAATGATGAGTATTACAACTGCAACACCAGCAATGATAAGTGGGGTTGCGGGGTCGCTACTAGTTGCTAAAAGAAAATTGAGCATAAGATTAGTCCTCCTGTATTTCGATTACTTCAATTTTTTGTCCTTCGACTGCAATAATTTGTACCTGTTTGCCCTTTTCGATAAAACCGTCGCGGGCAACGACGTCCAGCACCACGCCATCGCACGTTGCTTTGCCGATGGGGCGCAAAACTGTTTGGGTTGTTGCCACCTTGTTCAAAAAGGCGGAGTAGTCCTTGGTGCCTTCCGACTTGTCCTCCGAAACGGCAATACCGCTGTGGAAAATGGAGTTTTTGACCTTGGAGCCCTTTTTGATAACCTTGGAGGCTATCACAAATAGCACAATCAATATCGCCAAAAAGATAAGCACCATGTAAAGTAGCATCCAGCCATCGCCACCATTAGCAAGACGAACGATCATGCCAATTACAATCATTACCGTGCCGGAAATGCCAAAAAAGCCAAATCCGGGGATAAACACTTCGATGATCAAAAATATGATACCCAGCACAAACAATCCAATGCACCATGGGTTCATGTCCATAAACAACTTGGCAAAGCTGGAATCGGCAAAACTGTTTGCCAATAACATTAGTAGATTCATTTTTACTTCCTTCTAGATTATTGTTTTGTTACGCGTGCAATATACATTGCGATTGCATTATACCATGCGGGGGGGGAGTCAAGCGTTTGCACCAAATTTTGTGCGATGTTGACAAAAGCCACTCAACCAATATATATTGCCCTTTGTTAACAAAAATGCTTGCAAAGGCACACTACCCCTGCAAGCATTGTTAGTCATTTATTTGATACAACCACCAACTGAGGGGTAAAACTTTGTTTTAGATTAGTGGTTGCAAAAGTCCAATTGTGCCGTCCTTACGGCGGTAGATGATTTCCACGTTGTCGTTTGCATCATTTACAAACACGTAGAAGTCGTGATCCAACATGTCCAAATTTTCCACTGCCTCTTCGGGAGTCATACGGCCAACTTCGAAGGACTTTACCTTGGAAATAGCAAGTGGGCTAACTGGTTCCACATCGGAAACAAATTCGAATTCGCTGGGAACTTCTGGCATCTTGTAGGACTTGCTTAGCTTGTCGCGATGCTTGATGATTTGACGTTCGATTTTGGGCAAGCAAGTATCAATGTTGTAGTACATTGTGTCGCCGGACACTTCTGCACGGATGTAGTTGCCGTGGTAGTTGATGGCAATTTCCATCTTGCACTTGCGACCTTGATCTGTCAAAACAATCTTGCATGGGGTGTCACCATCGGGGAAGTACTTGTCCAAACGTCTGGTCTTGGAAACCAAAATTTGTTCAAGACGATCCGAAACGTGATAGTTTTTTGTTACAATTTCGAGTTTCATAGTAGTACCTCCAAACTCTTGATTAGAAAGAAATTGCTCTCTTCCCAGTTACATTATACCATAAGTACAAGTCCGTGTAAATACCCCCTTGAAAAATTTTTGCAGATTTTTTGTTTGCGTACAAGTTTGCTATAGTTACCCTTTTGCAAAGGTTGTTTGCGCACTTTTTCCGCCAAATACATCGCAAACGCCAACCCAACAAATTCAGCTGATGCAAAATGCACTACTCGCCCGCACAAAAGCACATCAACAAAACTTTGCAAAATGCACGTTTGCATAGATTTTTGCGATAAACGGGCACTTTTTGCACAAAAAATGGCAAAATTGATGGCAAAATGTTGTTTTTTTTGTCATTGTACCATGTACAAAACAATCAACTTGTGTTATAATGGCAAGGATGTAAAAAACAAATTCTGAGGAGAAATTAACTATGGTACCTGCAATTATTCTTTTTGCGGTTATGTATGTTGGCATGCTTGTTTTCGGCAAGTACCGTCCATACATTGCCCTTGGCACAGCATTGATATTTATTCTCGGGGGAATTTTGCCTTGGGACAAATTCTTTAGCGAAATCGACTTTAACGTATTGTTGATGATTGGTGGCACAATGGGCTTGGTAGAGTTGTTCATCCAAAGCAAAATGCCCAACCGCCTTGCCGACATCATCATGAGAAAAGTTCCCAACATCCAATGGGCGGCTGTTTGCCTTTCCTTGTTTGCGGGAATTATCTCCGCATTTGTAGACAACGTTGCAACCGTACTTATGATTGCTCCTGTTGCACTTGCAATTTGCAAAAAGCTAGAAACAAACCCTGTTCCTGTTTTGATTAGTATTGCCGTATCAAGTAACCTTCAAGGTGCGGCAACATTGGTTGGCGACACAACCGCAATTATGCTTGGCTCGGCACTGGACATGTCCTTTATGGATTTCATTTGGTTCCAAGGCAAACCATCCATCTTTTTTGCAGTTGAACTTGGCGCAGTACTTAGCGCTGTGATTGTTTACTTTGTATTCCGCAAGGAAAAAGACCCCATCCCCAAGATTGACGAGTTGACGGAAGTTAAGGACTTTGTTCCAACAATCTTGTTGCTTGCAGCAATTGGCACACTCATTTTGGCATCATTTGCACCAGAAAGTTGGAATTTGCCAGCGGAAATCAACGGCATCATTTGTTGCAGTTACTTTGTGATTGGTCTTGTTTACAACATCATCCGCAAAAAGAATTGGAATGCATTTACAAGTCCTTTGAAGGCAATCGACTTGGAAACACTTGGACTTTTGCTTGGTTTGTTCCTTGTTATTGGCGGTATCAAGCACGTTGGTGTTATTGATGCGCTTGCAGGACTTCTTGCAAAACTTGGCGGTGGCGACATCTTCCTCCTTTACACCGTTATCGTTTGGGCATCCGTTCTTATTTCCGCATTTATCGACAACATCCCATACGTTGCAACAATGATCCCTGTTCTTGCATCCCTTGCAACAGGACTTGCAGCAGATATGGGAATTGACGCAACACTTGTTGCTACACCGCTTTACTTTGGTTTGCTTAGTGGCGCAACACTTGGCGGAAACATCACACCAATTGGTGCATCCGCAAACATCGCTGCAATTGGTATTTTGCGCAAAAATGGCTACGAAGTTAAGTCTAGCGACTTCTTTAAGATTGGTATTCCATTTACCCTTGCCGCAATTGTTCCAGCGTACATCTACATTTGGCTTGTATTTGGTGTGTAGACATCCAAATTTCCACCACGTGGTGCCAAAAAACATCTACAAACACAAAGAACGACCTAGGTTTAGGCCGTTCTTTTTTTATGGAACAAGTTGCGGACGACCACAGGTCGACACACATTATTTAGGTTGTTTGTTGTTTTCGGCGGGAGGATAGTATCCTCCCCTACGATACTGTTGCAACCAAATTTGTGGAGAAAATTCACAAATAAACCAAAGTGAATTTAGATTTCCGCTAGTCAAATTTGCCAATAAAAAAGAGCAAGTCAAATGCTTGCTCTTTTAGTTTACTATTGAAATGTGTTGTGATTAGACCGACAACTAAATTTCCGCCAACAAAACTTGCGGGCAAGTGCTAACTAGTATGGACGTTGTTCCTTTGCGATAAATGCAAATGCAACGGCGCCAGCGCCAACGTGACAGCCGATTGTTGGGCCCATGATACGAACTTCCGGCTTGATGCCAAAGCGTTGTTCAATCTTACCGGCAACCTTCAAAGCAAATTCTTCGCTACCGGTGTGAACAACAATTGGGTAGCAATCGTCGTCGAAAGTGAAGTTTTCCACGTCTTTCAAGATGGTATCAAGACACTTGAGTTTGCCACCGGGAACTTTTTTTAGTACCTTGAGTTTACCTTCCTTATCAAAAGTGATAACCACCTTGATTTGGAGCATTGTGCCGATGGCTGCTGCTGCACCACTAACACGGCCACCCTTTTTGAGGTGGAAAAGGTCGTCCACCATGATGAAGTGTTGGATACGATGTTTGATTTCTTGCACGTAGTTGTAGGCCTCGTCCAAAGTTTTGCCTTCGTCACGAAGTTTTGCTGCGATGCGTACAAGCATGCCTTGGCCAACGGTTGTTGTGCAACTTTCCACAACCTTCAAGTTGAAGTTGGGGTATTGTTCGCGAACCATTTCCGCCGCTTGTTCGGCGTTATCCAAAGTGTTTGCAAGGCCGTAGCTGATTGTGAAGTGCAAAACGTCGGTGTGGCCTGCTTTTGCAAGGGACTCGAAGTACTCACGGTGAATTTCGGTGTTATTTTTGGAAGTGGAAACGTTGTTGTTCTTGTCCTTGAGCATTTCGAAAAAGTCGATATACTCTTGTTGTGTTTGGAAGTTATCTGGCAAGAACTTTGTTTCGCCACCACGTTCGATAGCAATTGTTAGGGGCAAAAATCCGCAACCAAGGGCGTTGATTTCCTCTTGGTAAAGGTCTGCAGTAGAATCTGTAGAAAGGAAAAATTTGCTCATTTGTGAACTCCTCTTAAAATTATTTACTTTCGTATTTTACCATTGTTTGGGAAAATATGCAAATGATTTGTACCAAAAAAGTTACTTGGGACTAATCACGTGGCACAAAACACAAAAAAAGCAAGAGCAACGGACTAAAAACCATTATTCTTGCTTTTTGATGTTGTTGATATTGCGCGTTTAGGCAAAGGTATTACCTTTTTTTAACTCGCGTTGTAACTTTATTGTGCAAGTTGACCCTTTTTGAGTTGTTCCTTTGTAAATTGCAAGGTGTACAAATCGTAGTACTTGCCCTTTTGCTTCAAAAGTTGGTCGTGGTTGCCTTGCTCGATAATTTCGCCGTGGGAAAGAACAATGATGTTGTCGGCGTGTTGGATGGTGGAAAGTCGGTGTGCAACAATCAGCATTGTGCCAATGTTCATCATTTTGTCCAAACTGTCTTGGATCAATACTTCCGTTTCCGTATCGATGTTTGCCGTTGCTTCGTCCAAAATCATTACCTCTGGGCGGTGGATGATGGTACGCGCAAAGGACAAGAGTTGACGTTGACCAGCGGAGAAGTTGTTACCGCGTTCGCGCACTTCCTCGTCAAGGCCGTTGGTAAGTTTGCCGATAAAGTGGTCGGCATTGACGTACTTGCACGCCTCCATGATTTGTTCATCCGTAAAGTCGTCGTGGAGCGCAATGTTACTGCGGATTGTGCCTGCAAACAGGAACACGTCTTGGAGCATTTGACCAAAGTGCTTGCGTAGAGATGCAATCTTGATGTTTTTGATGTCGATGCCATCAAGCAAGATTTGGCCCTTTTGGATGTCGTAGTTACGGCACAAAAGTGACAAAATTGTCGTTTTGCCACTACCCGTTGCACCAACAAATGCAACTGTTTCGTTGGCTTTGATGTGGAAGGAAACGTCCTTTAGTACCCACTCGCCTTCGTTGTAGGCAAACCAAACGTTTTTGAACTCGATTTCCCCCTTGACAGTTTCCAGTTCGATTGCGTCGGGGGAGTCCACAACTTCCGGCTCAATATCCATGATTGTGAAAATCTTTTCCGCGGAGGCAAATGCCGATTGCAAACGGTGGAATTGTTCCGCCAAGGATTGCAATGGGTTGAACAACTTGGAAATGTACATGTAAAATGCAACGATGGTTTCGCTTGTGATAACTTGGCCCATAAACTCGGTATCTTTGATGACACCACGGCTACCCATAAAGAACAAGCAAAGTACCGCGCAAATGTAGAGCATGTACATCAATGGACGGAAGATACCAAACACCATGATTTGACCGTGGATTGCCTTGTACAACTTGTTGTTCTTTTCAACAAATTGGTTCATCTTGGCATCTTGGCGGTTGAAGATTTGGGTAATCTTCATACCGGAGAGGTTTTCCGAAAGGTAGGTGTTGATATCGGTGTAGCCATCCTTTACCTTGCGGTAAGCCCTACGAGAGAACTTGCGGAAGATAACGGTAAACAACACGATAAATGGCACAAAGCACAAAATCATCAAAGTAAGCAGGTAGTTGATGGAAATCATCATTACCACAACGCCCACAATAACAAAGCAGTTTTGCACCAAGTTTACAAGCATACTTGTAAACATTTGAGAGATTGCGTTGGTATCGTTGGTTACGCGTGTTACCAATTTGCCAACGGGGATTTTGGACAGTTGCGCGTGGGACAGACTTTCGATATGCACAAATGCATCTTCGCGAAGTTTGGACACGATCTTTTGTCCAACAGATTGCAAAATGAGGGATTGGAAGTAGGTGCAAGCAAGTGATACAATCAAAATTGCCACGTACAACACTACTCGCAAAATCAAGTCGTTCATTTCGAATCCAGCGGGATTTTTGATTAGCCCTTGGATGTTGGAAACAAACAATGGAGAAACCAAACTGAACACGATGGACACCAGCATGATAAAGAACACCAACAAAAACTTTTTGCCGTGTGGTTTGGCATACTTAAGTAGTCTTTTGAACAGTTCGCCATCGCCCATTTTGCGGTCGAAGCCCATGCTTTCCTTTTTGTCCTTGACAAGGGCAAACACAACGATAAGTATCGCTGCTATTGTGCCGATGATAGCACCTACGATAAGAAGTGGAAGATATTCTGGCATGTTAGTTGTCCCCCTTCTTTTCGTCATCAAGTTTTTGCAACTCTACCATAACTTTGTACTCGTGACAACGACTGAGAAGTTCTTGGTGAGTGCCTACGTCCACCACTTTGCCATCGTCAAGCAGGATGATTTTGTCCAAATCTTGAACGGTGGAAATGCGGTGAGCAATGAGTAACGTTGTTTTGCCTTGGCGTGTGTTACGCAAGTTTTGCAAAATGATTTTTTCCGTGTTGGTATCAACTGCGGAAACGGAGTCGTCCAAAATGAGGATGGGCGCATCCTTAATCAAAGCTCTTGCGATGGAAACACGTTGTTTTTGTCCGCCGGACAAAGTTACACCGCGTTCGCCAAGGATTGTTTCGTAGCCGTTAGAAAACTCTACGATGTTGCCGTGAACGTCCGCAAGGCCTGCGTACTTTTCGATGTCCGATTGGTCAGCGTCGTCTGTAGCAAAGGCAATGTTTGCGGAAATTGTGTCACTAAAGAGGAAGTTGTCTTGTGGTACGTATGCGCAGTAGTCACGAAGACTGTCGATTGTGATGTCGTTTACATCCTTGCCGTCCACAAAAACTGTGCCATCGGGCACGTTGTAACAACGAAGGATGATGTCGGCAACGGTTGTTTTGCCACTACCCGTTTTACCAACAACGCCAACAAGTTCGCCCGCATTGATGTTGAAAGATACGTTTGACAATGCATCGTAGTCACCATCGGGGTAGACAAATGTCAAATTCTTAAACTCAATTTGACCTTTAACGCCATCGATGGGTTGTGCAGTTGGTTTGTCGGCAACGTCTTGCTTGGTATCCAAAAGTTCCGACACACGGTTTAGAGATGCCTTACCGCGAGAGGACATGTCGATCATCTCGGTGATAGCCATCATTGGCCAAATGATACTATTGAAGTAGCCAATGAACTCCATCAACATACCAGCATCGAACACCTTTTCGTGTACCAAATATCCGCCGTAACCAAGGATGATGGCGATCGTGGACTCGATAAACAAACTAACGCAAACGTGAAGTGTTACGGAAAGTTTGGTGTAGGCAATGTTTGCATTTTCGTTTTTGCGGTTGAGTTTTTGGAAGGCCCAAAGTTCTTTGAATTCCTTTACGAAAGCCTTGATAACTGCCACACCGGAAAAACTTTCTTGCGCAAAGTCGGACAAATCGGAAAATGCCGCTTGACGCGCATCCCACTTGATGGTGAGATACTTGCCAACGATGATGCCGATTGTTACCAAAAATGCCATTGGAATTAGCGAAAGCAACGCCAAAACCCAGTCCATCATAAACATCTTTGCAATGGCCATACCGCCAAGGAACACGATGTCGCACGCTTGCAAAATACCCCAACTAAAACACTCTTGCACCGTTTCGATGTCGTTTGTAAACAAACTCATCAAGTTGCCCACCTTGTTGCGGTGGTAGTATTGCAGGCTAAGATCCTTGCAATGGTCAAACATGCGTTGACGAAGGTCGCGCTCTACCTTGATACCGCTACCCAAAAAGCACATGCGCCACATAAAACGGCCCACAACCATGATAACGATAATCAGGAACATGGGTTTGCAAATATGCTCCCACACAAAGTCCATATCAAATTGTACAATCGTACCGCCTACATCCACCACTCCTTCGTTTGCACCGTTGATAACCATGCGGTACAACTCGGGAATTTTAAGTTGGAAGTAGTCCACGGCTACCAAGGATACCAAACCAAGCAACAATGCGAACAAGTGCTTGAGGTAGTACCTGTTGATGTGTTTTCCAAAGACCATAAAAAACCTCAATGTAAAAAGGTAAGCTTGCGACAAAAACAGCCCTTGTCTTGCGTCACTTACCCCAAATTTTGTCAAGTCAACCATAAATGGTTGAGTAGTAATGAGTATATTTTAGCACTATTGAAAAATCTTGGCAAACAAATATTGCCTTGTTTCGACACAAAATAATAAAAATATAACAAAAAGTATACCAAGAAAATATTGGCTGTGTCACAAGAAATGGTTGATTAGTCGTTAGACGATTTGACGGATAAAACGCAAACAAGACGTGGGTTGTTGTGAGGGCGCATACCTGGAAGGTTTGTAACCGAACAAAACACATAGGATTGTGCAGACCTTTTGCCGTCAAAAAGCAACCAGAGTTTGTGACAGAGCCAAAAACAAAAAAGCAGTAGACGTTTTCTACTGCGATTGTTTGAAATGATTTAGTTTTGTTTAGGTTTGTACCCACCTAGGCAAGGTGCAACAACTCCGCCAAACTTTTGTTTTGGGAAAAACTGTGTGCTATGTATTGGCCAACGTCCCCAAGGGCGTCCTTCAACAATTCGTTGGAAAAGGTTACCGTTTTTAGTTTGTCGAAGGGCATGTCCTCCAAAAGGTTGCAAGCGGAAATTACTCGTGGAGTAACAGCAATGCTATCCAGCGTACGATGACTGTCGCACAAAATGCCACCTTTGGCAAAGTCCAAAAACATTTTTTTGTTGAGTTCGCCACACTCGGCACAGCGCTTGAAGTCCAACGCAAAGCCCTGACTTTTTACAAAGCCAAGCAAGTACCTGAGCACCACCGTTAGCGGATTTGTGCCCAACACAAGTTGCTCCAATGCGCGCAACGTTTCCACAAACAACACAGGGTCGCTTTGCCCTTCCTCGGTGTAGTTGGCAATGCACTCGGCAATGGCGCAGGCGGAGTAGTAACAAACGATGTCCTCGCGTAGGGTGTAGAAACTTTCCAACTGCTCGCAAGTTTTGAGCATGTAACGGTCCCCCGTTTGGGCAAGTTCGTAGTTGCCAAAGCAAAAGGTGTCGCCGGCAAACTTTAACTTTGCCTTTGCCTTGCGGATGCCCTTTGCGTGGACGGAGATTTTGCCGTGGTCCAACGAGTAGAGCAATATGAATTTGTCACTTTCGCCGTAGTCAGTTGTTTTTAGGGCGATGGCTTTTGTGATTAGATCCATCCTTGGTCAGTTCCTTGTAGAGTAGGTAGTAGGCTGTGTTGCCTGTCTTTTCGAATAGTTTCCAAACTGTATCTTTCATACGTACCCCCAAAAAATATCCGCAAAATTGTTGCAAAAAACGCACACGTGGTGGCAAAAAAACAGATTTTTGCATATACTTTGTGTAATCAAGTTACCTTGCTTATCCACGGGACGTCAAGCATGCCGTCACTCTCGCCAAAGTAGGTTGAGTTAGCAAAGATTTTTGCAACAAGCACCCCTTGATATTTGCAAATTGGGGACACTTGTTTGCACACCAACATCAATATGCACGCTTTTGCATTGTATTTAGTTTGGGGATTTTGTGGTAGGTTTATGCTGAAAATATACTAATCTTTTTTGCGATTGATTTGTGCTAAATATTTTGTTTGACCCTCTCAGGCACTACGTGCCAGCTCTCCCAAAGGGCGAGCCTTTGCTTAGTGCAATCAAACAACTAAAATTACAAAATGTGCAATACGTTAGTCTTTTTTGCGATTGGAGTAGCCAAGTTCGTTCAAGATGCTTGGGTTGTTGCGCCAGTCCTCCTTGACCTTTACCCAAAGTGTCAAAAATACTGGGCTTTGCATAAGTTTTTGAATACTTTCGCGCGCGTGGATACCAATGGACTTGATCATTGCGCCATGCTTGCCAAGAACAATAGGCTTGTGGGATGCCTTTTCCACCAAGATGGTAGCATCAATACTCCAACCGCCGTTTTCGTAGGCAAACTTGTTCAATGCAATGCCAATGCCGTGGGGGATTTCCGCCTCGCATGACAAAAGCACCTTTTCGCGGATGATTTCGCACACAAGGTATCTTTCGCTTTTGTCGGTGATGTCGTCCTCTTCGAAGTACATTTGTGTACCAGTAAGGTACTTTTTGAGGGCATTTTTCAACTCTTCCACACCATTGTTGCGCTTTGCGGAAACGCAGAACACTTGGTCGATGCCATTGATTTGGTTGAGTTTGGCAAGTTCCGGCAAAAGTTTTTCCTTTTGGGAGATATCGATCTTTGTGATAACGACAACCACAGGCGCATTTTGCTTGGTGTACTTGGTGATTTGACCAATTTCGCGGTCGCTAATTCCATCGTGGCCATCCACCACCACCATCACGCAATCCACGTCGTCGACGGCGTTGTCGATACTTTTTAGCATGTAGTCGCCAAGGGCGTTTTTGCTTTGCAAAAAGCCAGGGGTATCCACAAACACAATTTGACTGTCGTCGTCCGTCCACACGCCCATGATGGAGTCGCGTGTGGTTTGTGGCTTGGGGGAAACAATGCTAACCTTTTGTTGAATAAGTGCATTTAACAATGTGGATTTGCCAGCGTTGGCAAGACCTACAATTGCAATAAAACCGGTTTTTCTCATCTAGATTTTCCTTTTGATTGTGCCAACTTTATTTACAAATTGGCAATAGTTTTTGTGTGTGTATTTTCCAAATTGTCCAACTAAAAACACAACAAAAGATGTGTTTTGTCCGTTGGAATTTGCCTACAAATTTACTGCGATTTTGCATCGAAATTGGCGCAAAATTACACACAAATTGTGCAAAAATTGTGGTAAACAACCACAAAAAACGCAGATACGTGGTAGTTTTTTGGAGTAGTTATCTTGTGATGCCTGCTTGGTCCAAAATTTCCTTTTGTAGCGCTATCATTTGCTTTTCGTCCTCTTCTTCGATATGGTCGTAGCCAAGCAAATGCAACAGTCCATGCAGGGACAAAAATGCAAGTTCGCGCTTTAGGCTGTGGCCGTATTCCTTGGCTTGCTCCTTGGCGCGTTCCAAACAAATGACGATGTCGCCAATGTTTACCAAATCCGTTTCGGGGTTGACGTCCTCGCACACCACCGTGATAGCACCACGCGTTGGATTGTCGCAAGTGGGGAAGGACAATACGTCGGTAACCTTGTCCACCTCGCGGAAGGATTTGTTAAGTTCTTGGATTTGCTCGGGGCTAACGATGGAAAGGGACATTTCCAACAATTCGCTCGGTTGGTTTAGGTGCTTGAGAGCGCGCTCCAACACTCGCTTGATAAATGGTTTTGTAAAAAGTCCTACGTTATCGAAGTAAATTTTCATTTGTCGCTCCCCATTTTTACATCAGGGTACTTTACGCGTTTGTGCTTGATACCCAAGTAAGTTGTCAAAATTGTTGTTTTGATGACGTCAATTTCCTTCATTGTTATGTCGCACTCGGAAAATTGTTCAAACTCCAAGCGTTCCTTTACAATGTCATCCACGATTTTTTCCGCCAAAGTAACGTCGTTGGATGCGCGCAATGCCGATTCGCAAGCGTCGCAAATCATCAAAATTGCGGAAATCTTGTTTTGTGGCTTGGGGCCTTCGTAGCAGTAGCCATCGTAAGGCAAAAAGCCGTCGGTGTACTTTTTCGCTTTGAGGTAGAAATACTTTAGTGGCAACGTGCCATGATGCTCGATAATTGCCGATTGCACTTCCGGTGGCAAATTGTGTTCCTTTGCCAATGCAAGGCCGTAGGTTGCGTGCATCTTGATCATGGTAACGCTGGCTTCCGGTGTCATTGCATCGTGGGGGTTTGTGCCACTAAATTGGTTTTCCGCAAAGTAGGCGGGGTTTTTCATCTTGCCGATGTCGTGGTAGTAGGCAGCGGCTCTTGCTTCCACCGCGCTTTGGCCAATGGCAACGGCGCACGCCTCGGCATAGTTAGCAACTGTCAAACTGTGGTTGTAGGTGCCGGGCGCCTTTTGGAAAAGTTGGCGCATAAGTTCCGTATCGCTGGTGGCAATTTCCGCATATCTAAAGATGGAAACGATGTTGAACAAGCGTTCCAAAATTGGCACCAACATAAACATCAACAAAATGGATACGATACCACTTGCAAAGGACCAAACAAGCTTGTACACAACGTCCATCAATTCCCACGCGGCACGCTCAACAAACATTACGTAACTCATTGCGGCGCAAATTGCCGAAACAAGACCAATTGCCAAACCCATGCCGATGTACTTGATACGGCGGTATTGTCCACCCAAAATAAAGGCTGTGAACACCGCTTCGATAAGTCCACTAAACAAAATGTAGAAAAAGTTTTCCGTTGCCAACGTCGCATTTGATTGCCAGTTGATTGCCTGCATGAAGTACAGCATGATAACAACGAAGTTAGCAAAAAAGCCAGTACGTGTGGAAACAATCAAGGACAAAACCAAACTGCACAAAGCAAATGGCACAACGTTGTAGCCAAACTCCCAAATGGAGCCCAACCAAATTGCACAGTAGGAGATTATCATTGTGACAATGGTTGCAAACAGTTTGCGAGTTTGCTCCAATGCGGTTTTGTCGGCAAAGTACACGTAGGCACCCAGCGCAAACAGCAAAAACATTGTTGCAATCAATTGGATGATGATCTTGATATAGTTGATATTTTGGACGTCTTTTAGAATGTGAGGCAAAATGGTAAGCAACGCAAATGCAACAAATGCAAGTACGAACAACCAAAGTACCCTTGTCCAATTGATGGATTTTTTAATCTTTTTTGCCATGTTGAACCTCTGTTTCGTAGGCTTTGACAATTTGTTGCACCAATGGATGACGGACAACGTCCTTTTCCGAGAAGTGCATTATGCCAATGTCCTCGATGTTCTTTAGTATTTTTACAGCGTGCTTAAGTCCGCTGGTGTGACCGCTTGGCAAGTCAATTTGCGTAAGGTCACCGGTTATGACCATCTTGGAGTTTTCGCCAAGACGAGTGAGAAACATTTTGATTTGCTCCTTGGTGGTGTTTTGCGCTTCGTCCAAAATGATGTAGGCATTGGAAAGCGTTCTACCACGCATATACGCAAGGGGAGCAATCTCGATTGTGCCACGCTCCATCATTTTGCCGTAGGTATCGATGCCAAGCATCTCTTGCAAAGCGTCGTACAATGGGCGAAGGTATGGGTTGACCTTTTCTTGAAGGTCTCCGGGCAAAAATCCCAACTTTTCCCCTGCCTCAACTGCGGGGCGAGTGAGGATAATTTTTTCCACCTGCTTTGCCTTGTAGGCATTTACCGCCATTGCAACTGCAAGGTAGGTTTTGCCTGTACCGGCTGGGCCAATGCCAAAGGTGATGATTTTCTTTTTCATCAAGTCGACGTACTTCTTTTGGCCGACAGTTTTGCTCTTGATGGGCTTGCCCTTGTGGGTGATGGCAACAACGTTATCCAACAGTTGGTCAACCTCCTCCAGACTGCCCGCCTTGGCACAATCGCAAAGGTAGTTAACACGGCCGATATCTATCGAGTCGCCCTTGTAGATAAAACTGCGCAGTTTTTTGAGCACTTCGCAAGCCATATCCACGTTACCATCGTCGCCAAGCAAACAACTTTGACCGTCTGCCATTACAACTTTTACGTCGAACGCTGTGCAAATTGCTTTGATATTTTCGTCAAATGGGCCAAACAACTTGATTAGTTCGTCCATCGACTCCACTTCGATTCTTTTGACCAATGTGTGTTCTCCTTAGGTTAGTTCCCTTTGTCCTTGCAAGATGGCAGTAACACCGCCGTTGCTTGTGACAAATTGTGTGTTGGTAACTACAAAGTTGCACTTTGACTGTGCAAGTTGTAGTGATTGTTGTGTTAGTTGTGGCAGACACTCGTCAAAGGTTGCTTTGACGGTGACAAGTGCCATTTCGTGGTAGGTTACCCTTTGTACGCACAAATTGAGTGGGTGTAAGTAGGTACTTTTTGTTTCCACTTGATAGTTTGTGTAGTTGCAAACTTTTCCGTAGGTTTTGCCGAAAAGTACAACTTGAGTGAAAGTTTGGCAGTTGCCAGTTGGTTGTAACTCCGTTTTTGTGCCTGTGTAGGGTACAAATGCGGAAACACTTTGTACTAGCACCACTTTGCCAAGGGCGTACACGTCCTCGCAGGTGTCGTCATTGAAACGGCGCGTACCTTCGATAAGCACATCTCCCGCCTTCACAACATCCCCCACCTTGACAATGGGTGTACCCTGCTCGCACAAAACACTTTGTACAACACCATCACACGTGGCAACGATATCCCTGCGCTTGTGCATGTCGATGGGAGCATCAATTTGCTTTTTGGCAATGGTATCCACGTACAGCACAGCGCCTTTGCGAGTGACGACTGCATACATCACGTCCAGACGGGTGGCAAGGGCGTTTTCCAAGTGGTCGATGTTGACCTCCTTCAAGTTTGCGCCAACGTTGACACCAAGTGTGTCCATTTGCGCCAATACAATGTCGGCTTTAACATCGCCAGTTACCACAATTTTGCAACAATGGTTGGACAAAATGCCACAACCAACCACCATCAAAAGAATGGCAACAAGCAAAACAAAGTGCCGTTTTGCAAAGGTTAGACAAGTAGTCCCACCAAAATTTTGCACCTGTGTGACGGTGTAGCAACGGTCGTTTAGCACGTCCAAAAGGCGTTTTTTGTCCCTGTGGTTAACTACAACTGTGCAGGTTTGTCCGCTTTTGGTAACGGACAAAATGTTTAGTCCGCTTTTACAAAGGTAGTTTAGTAGCCGTGCAACGTTCAATCCGCAAAAGGTAACCTTGACGTAACTCATTGGGTCACCTCGACGGTACAAACGTTGCCAACAACCACGGCAAAGTGCTTATCCAAGCACTTGATGCGCAAGTCATTTCCCGCAACAATCAAACTGCCTTTGCCCACCTTGAAGGATACCTTGCACGTGGAGTAGTCCAAAATGCCTTTGTGTCCCTCCAAAACGATGGTGTTTCCGCCAAAGACGGAGTATTTGTAGGTGGCAAGGGAGGTTAGTTCCTCGCCACAAATCTTACTGATACAGTTAGTAAAGGAATTGTTCATACCCCTAGTATATGAGGGGATGTGCAATTTTTTGCCTTTACAGTTGGGTGATTTCCAAAACGGGGTAGCCTTGTGCTTCTACGGCGGACCTCAACGTGTCGGCCATTTCGCAAGTGGTTGTAACTTGGGCATACTTGCCTTCCAAACTTACAACAACTTCGGTAACGTTAGGAAGCGCCTTCAATGTGTTTTCCACACGACCTGTGCAATGTGGACACATCATGCCTTGAATAGAAAGTTGGTATTTCATAGTTATCTCCTCCGGTGGAAGTTTTGTTTCCACCAATTTGTGTTTTGCTTTGAAAAAGTTAAGTCGCAACGCGTTGGTTACAACAAACAAACTGGAGCACGCCATTGCAAGCGCGCCAAACATTGGCACAAGTTTGATGCCAAACGCAGGGTACAACACGCCCGCTGCAAGTGGGATGCCAAGCGCATTGTAGAAAAACGCCCAAAACAGGTTTTGCTTGATGTTTTTGACAGTTGCTTTGGAAAGTCTAATTGCGGTGGCAACACTTTGAATGTCGTTGTTTACCAAGATTACGTCGGCACTATCAATTGCGATATCGGTGCCATCCGCAACGGCAAAGCCAACGTCGGCAGTTGCAAGGGCTGGGGCATCGTTGATACCATCGCCAACCATTGCGCAGACGGAATTTTTCTTCAAATCGGCAACAACTTGCGCCTTTTGGTTGGGTGTTACGTCGGCAACGTAGTCGTCGATGCCAACTTGACTACACACTTCTTGTGCGGTGTGAGTGTTGTCGCCTGTGAGCAGTACCGTTTTGATACCAAGCGCCTTCAAGGCCTCAATTGCAAACTTGGACGTTTCCTTGATTTGGTCGCCCACGGTAACAAGTCCAAAAAACTCGTTATCGCGCGCAACGATAAGCAACGTTTTGCCCTTGTGTTTGGATAGGTCAGCGGTAACAGTTACACCGCACTTGTCCATAAGTTTTTGGTTGCCGATGGCGTAGTTGTGACCATCCACAACGGCCGTTACGCCGTGGCCGGCAACTGTTGCAAACTCCGTTGGGGTTGCTAGCGTTATATTTTGACTTGTCGCGTAGTCCACCACCGCTTTGCCAAGTGGGTGCTCGCTTTGTTTTTCAATTCCGGCAACTATTGCCAAAAATTCCTTTTGGTCAGCGTCCGTCACAACACTTGCAACTGTTGGTTTGCCCAAGGTTACTGTGCCGGTTTTGTCCAACACCACCGTTTGTACGGTGGAGAGTTTTTGCAAAATTTCGCCATTTTTGATGAGTATGCCGTTTTGTGCGCCTTTGCCTGTTGCCACCATCAATGCCACCGGAGTTGCAAGTCCAAGTGCGCATGGGCAACTGATGACAAGCACGGAAATGGCAAAGTCCAACGAGTTGAACAAACCGTTGCCTGTTGCAAGCCACACAACAAGTGTCACAAGGGATATTGCCATGACCACCGGCACAAACACCGATGCAACCTTATCCGCAAGTTTTTGGATGGGTGCTTTGGATGTGCTGGCGCTTTCCACAAGGGAGATAATCTTGGAAAGGGTGCTTTCCTCGCCAACGGAGGTAACCTCAATTTGTACGTATCCGCTAACGGCAATTGCGCCACCAACAACAACTTCGCCCGTTTGTTTTTCCACAGGGATGGGCTCGCCTGTTAGAGCACTTTGGTCCACAAAGCAACTGCCTTTGATAACTCGACCATCGCAAGGAATTGTCATGCCGGCCTTGACTACAACAACGTCGCCCACCTTTACAGTTTGGCTATCTACCGTTGTTTCCACACCGTCCACTAGCACGATTGCACTTTTGGGTGCAAGGTTTTTCAGTTTGGACAATGCATCGCCAGTTTTGCGTTTGGAGTTGTTTTCGAAGTACTTGCCCAGGTTGACAAGCGCCAAAATCATGGCGGAGGATTCGAAGTAAAGTTGATGATGGTACATCTCTACTGTTGCCATATCCCCTTTGCCAATGGCACTACCCACCATAAACATGATTATCACGCCATAGATTGCGCCAGCCGTGGAGCCAACGGCAATCAAACTGTCCATGTTGGGGGAGCGACTAAACAATCGCTTGAAACCCACGATAAAGTAGTTGCGGTTGATGTACCACACGGGGATACATAAAAGTAGTTGAATTAGTGCAAAGTTGGTGGCATTTTGTGGGCCATCCAAAAAACTTGGCAAGGGAAGTCCCACCATGTGTCCCATTGCAACGTACATCAGCACAAGGCACAACACAAGGGAGGAAATTACCCGTCCAAGTGTGATTGCGCCGTCTGGTTGCTTGGTTGTATTTTTGCTAGTAGGCGCATCTTTACCAAAAACGGATGCACCGTAGCCGGCGTGAGTAACGGCATCAACGATGTTTTGCGCGTCGCAAGTGTGCTCGCAAACCATGGAGTTGGTAAGCAAGCTAACATTGACGGATTGAACACCATCTATTTTTGCAACGGCCTTTTCCACGTGGGCGGAGCAAGCCGAGCAAGTCATGCCGGTAACGTTAAACTTTGTATTCATTTTTCCTCGTGGCATAGTAGCCGATTATATCTTGATATATTATTATAGCACTAAAATATACACAAATGCAACCGTTTGGAAAAATTTGCACGTCAAGTTGGGTAAAATTTGTACAAAAAAAGAGCAACCTTGGGAAAAAATCCCAAAAGATTGCTCAATTTGTCGCAAAAATTTGATACTAAAGTATCAAAAGTACTTTTGTTGTGCCAAAGCACATTGATAGCTGTTGTTTGAAAACAGTTTACCGCAAGCATTTGCATTGCAGATAGCAACACTACTACAGTTTTTTAGAAATGCTTGTAGAAATCGTTGGCAAAGTCTAGCAACTACTAGAGGATGTTTAGCACGGCGTTGAACAGGTAGAAAAATCCGTACATAAACAGTTGTGTGCCGAAGTAAACCCAAATGGAGTACTTGCCACAAAACGTGATTGGGCTAACCCACTTGGCATTGAACTTGGGGAACAACGTTGTTTTTTGCTTGTAGAGGTACTTGCCAAGGAAACCGCCCACCAAAAACCAAGCAAAATCGGGGAAAAATGCAAGGTAGTCGCCACCCCAAAACTCGCTAAATCCAGGGACGGTATGGCTGTGCTCCGCAAGGAAAAACCAAATGCGGTTTTCGTCCGTCCAAGGTTTTACCTTTGCTTGGTAGCCAACGATAAGCACCGTGATGATGATGGCAAACATAAGCCAGC
>JAFQSA010000027.1 GCA_017409765.1 Clostridia bacterium
GCCATAGTTATCTCCGTCAAATTCTTATTTTCCTAACTGTTCGACCTATTGGAATTTGTCAGTATTACAACTGCTTAATCTCATTTGCAATCATAGCCACGGTTATTGCAATGGTATCAATTTTAATGGTATTGAGTGCTTGATACATCGGTATTCTTGCTATGCTTATCTCAATTACATCTTCAGAGCGAATACCTCTTTTTACATCCATTGATAATCTTTCGCACAGAGTCTTTTCATCCGCTACAAGCGAGATGCATTTTACCTCACAGTTCTGTGTATCCAGCTTTTCAAGTATGGAATCGATAATACTCTGCTCGTGCATCACCCAACAAAAAATAATATTATCGTATGCAGAACATTTCAGAAAATTATTGAGTAAGTAACAAATATTATTTGTCACCATTGCTTTTGTTTCATCGGTTACTTGGAACGGATTTGCATCCCAGCACCAATCTCCGTCAAGAAATACGCTATTCAGCAAATCCTGTTTGAGCTGTTGACACACAGTTGTTTTTCCAATTCCCATAGTGCCACCAATCATATATAAAGTTTTCATCATTCGCACCTGCAAATTCTTATTTATCGGTAAGTTTATTATATCAAAAAAGCCAGTTTAATTCAAGTAGTTTTGTGTGGGCAAAAGAAAACTCGACTTGTGAAAAGTCGAGTTTTATAAAATATTCAAATAAAATCCCTAAGAGTGACGCCCTTATGCCAAGTCCCTTTTTTATTTAGATTTAGTTGCAAATCTCTTGATTAAAACTTGTTACACATCTCGCTTATAAGGGAAATTGTGCGCCTTTCAGTTAGACGTCTTTTTAGATTTTCCACCGCAACCATCGCAAACCTTACTCTTGTGGTTCAGTTGGTTGGGTTGATTTTTGAGTGGGTTTTTCCACAGGTGTAAAGGCTGTAAGTCCAACAACGTCCTGTACAGGCAAAGCAAAGGCAATGCCTTGACCTTCCGTTTTGAGGCCGGCACTTTCGTACAGCGCGTGGAGGACTTTGTCGCGGATTTCGCTAGATACCAAAATCATCACGACGTCCTTTTCCGGTTGGATGGTGATACCAAAAATCTTTTCCGCATCGGTGTTGGCTGTACCACTTGCGTGCAATACTGTACCGCCACGAGCACCCACTTCGCGAGCGGCATCCATAACCGCTTCGGAGAATCCTGCGTTAACTATGCAAAATATAACTTCGTGTTTGAATTCCATAATACACCTCGCTATTGCTTGTTACTGAGAAATTGGTAACTGGACACGCCCACCATACTTGTGAAAGGCACTGTGAATGCTACCCCCTTGCCACCTCGGATGGTTGTGAACTTTTCGTTGAGTTTTGCCAACGCTTCGCTAACTCTATCTTGACGGATGACGGAAAAAATTGTTTGTTTGTCGATGTCGTAGCCAAGACCAAACACACCGGACGTACCAAAGGACGTTACCGAAAGTTGCATGTTGCACTCGAATGATGCAATCAAGTCCACGTAGTACTCCGCCTTTCTGCGGGGCACGATGGTTACAAGTAGCATCAATTTGTGTGGCGCAAGTGTCTTATCCTTTTTTACGGGCGGTTTTACTGGTGGCTTTACAGGTGGAATCCGTGGTGGCGATATTCTTTTGCGAACTTTCTTTTCCATTGTACGATCCTCCTTACATAAAGTTGATGATTTGGTCGTCCTCAGCGCTGATAATCTTGCGTTGAGCGATACGACTCTTGAGTTGTCTTTCCATTACGGAACGGAAACCGAGTAGTTGAATTGTGATAAGTGGCGTCATTGCAACCATTGCAACGATACCAAATGCATCTACCAAGATTTTGTCCACACCTTGGCTCATAACACACGCGCCAATGGCAAATGGCAAAATGAAGGTTGATGTAAGCGGGCCGGATGCAACTCCGCCCGAGTCAAAGGCGATTGCTGTGTAAATCTTGGGGACAAACAGCGAAAGCACCAACGAGATGAAGTAGCCAGGTACCAAGTAGTACAAAATGGAAAAGTCCAAAACAATGCGTAGCATGGAAAGTCCCAACGAGATGCCAACACCAATGGACAATGCAACAAGCATAGACTTTTTGCTGATGGCTTTGTTGGTGGTTTCTTCTACTTGCTTGTTCAAAACGTGAACTGCCGGCTCCGCCAAAACGGTAACGGCACCAAGAACAAATCCGGCAATTACCAAAACGGTGGAGTTTTCCGCAAGTTGATTACCAATTTTGTAGCCGATTGGTGCAAAGCCGACGTTTACCGCCGTCAAAAACAACAACAATCCTATAAACGTGTACACCATACCAATTGCCATGCGCACAATTTTTGCGCGTGGAAGTTTGAGGAAGGTTATTTGCAAAACTGTAAAGAAAGCAACAATAAGCCCCAAGGAAAGACCTACTTCCTTGATGGTATCCCAAGCGCGGTGTAAAAATGCGCCTACAATATCTTGGCTAATTGCGTAGTCCGGTGGGACGTAGGATACGTTACCTTTGGAGGTGAGCCCCAAAAACGCAACCATCAAAATTGGGCCAATGGAGCAAAGCGCGACAAAACCAAAGGAGGAGTCGCGGTGGTTTTTGCCACCCAAAGTGCCGGCAATACCAGCGCCCAGCGCCATGATGAATGGAGCAGTTATTGGACCTGTTGTGACGCCACCAGAGTCAAATGACAGCGCCAAAAAGTCGCCGTTGCCACTTTCTACAAGCAACGAGGCTAGCGCGAACAAAAGCATGTAGCACACCATCAAAATGGCGTTGAGGGATACCTTGAATGCCGTCTTTAACACGCCAATTACCAAAAACGCGCCAACACCCACGCCAACTGTAACAAGCAATGCCGTTGGATCAACCTTGTTTTTGATTTGCTCGGCAAGCACCGACAAATCCGGCTCGGCAATGGTGATCAAAACGCCCATTGCAAAGCACACAAGAATGAGCAAGCCTTTGCTTTTGGAGCGAGTTAGACCTGCACCAATTTGCTCTCCCATGGGGCTCATGGCAGCGTCCGCGCCAAGACTGAACAATCCCATGCCCAAAATGAGCAAAAATGAGGAAAAACAAAATACACCAATCTCGTAGCCAGTAAGATCTACAAGTGGCGTAAAGGACAAAACTAGCACTATCACAACTACTGGTAGTACCGACGTCAACGATTCCTTAAGTTTTTCCAAAAATGCGTTTTTCAATGTTGTTTCCTCTTATAGTGATACCATACCACAAACAGAGCAAAAAGTCAAGGCCTAGCCCATTTCATAAATCACCCAAAACTGCATTTTTTGCGATACGTGTTGCAGTTTTTTGCACTTTTGACAAAATTTTGACACAAAAACTTGCACCGCCAAAACAACACGTATTTGCATGCAATCTACAACAAATTTTGGCAAGCAAAAAGGACGTCCTTGCAAAAAGAACGTCCTTGTTTTTGTTGAAAATTTACTCTTGTTCGTCCAAAAGACGGTAGTATTCGTCAAAAACTTCGCCGATGATTTCGTCATCAAGTTCGATGTTGAAGTGATCTTCGCCATCGCGATCTTGTGTTACTTTGAAAACAAGCGCCTCGTCCTCGCCCATGCCTTCCAAAAGTTCCACAGGTTGCAAAATTACGTAGAAATTGCCTCTTAGAGCAATGCCTGCGATTTCCACAAAGTCAATTTCTTGACCGTCCGCAGATGTGAGAGTGACAATGGAATCTTCTTCCATATCAACAGGTTGTTCGATGTAGTCTGCCATAGGTATTACCTCCTTAAGTCTTGCCAACATCTTACCACAAACAAGCCATTTGTGCAATAGTTTTTGTAAAAATATGGTACATATTTGCAATGACACCAAGGATATCGTGCATCTACAATTCAATCGGTGGGAACAAGCCCCGCCCTACGACACAATTGTTTCTGGCCAATTGGGGCAATGGAAATATGCGGGCGGATATAGAATCCGCCCCTACTGCAAAACGTCGTTATCCGCGCAGATCTTTTGCCATACAAAAACACCAATAGTTTCGTTCAGCGAAAACAAGTGGCTTGCGAACAAGGAATGTGTGCTTAACAAAGTGATTTGACGCGCAAAAGGCAAGTGGGAGCGTCGTTATTGCGAAGGCGCATACCCTTTGGTCTGTAACTGAGCAAAACGTCGTTATCCGCGCAGATCTTTTGCCGTCAAAAAGCACACAGAACTTGTGAGCAAGCCACAAAAAACAAAAGACACTTGCATTTTGCAAGTGTCTTTGATTGTTGTGAGTTTAAGTTTCAACCGTTAAGCGAATTAGCCAAGGATCTTGGATACAACGCCGGAACCAACAGTGTGGCCACCTTCACGGATAGCGAAACGAAGACCTTCTTCCATAGCGATAGGTGTGATCAACTCAACTGTGATGTGAGTGTGGTCACCAGGCATAACCATTTCAACGCCTTCGTCGAGTTGGATGGAACCTGTAACGTCTGTTGTACGGAAGTAGAATTGAGGACGGTAACCCTTGAAGAATGGGCTGTGACGGCCACCTTCTTCCTTAGTCAAAACGTATACTTGACCTTCGAATTCCTTGTGAGGAGTAACTGTCTTTGGTTTAGCGATAACTTGACCACGTTCGATTTCTTTGCGGTCTACACCACGAAGAAGAAGACCTACGTTGTCGCCTGCGAATGCTTCGTCAAGAAGTTTACGGAACATTTCAACACCTGTAACAACGGATGTTTTGATTTCTTCACGGATACCAACGATTTCAACAGGGTCAGAAGGTTTAACGGAACCACGTTCAACACGGCCAGTAGCAACTGTACCACGACCTGTGATTGTGAATACGTCTTCTACAGGCATCAAGAAAGGCTTGTCTGTAGCACGTTCTGGTGTAGGAATGTAAGCATCGATTTCGTCCATGAGTTGCAAAATAGGAGCATAAACTGGATCGGAAAGGTTGGTGTTACCGGATTGGTAAGCATCGATTGCGCACTTAGCGGAACCCTTAACGATAGGAAGATCGTCGCCAGGGAATTCGTACTTGGAAAGGAGTTCGCGGATTTCCATTTCAACAAGTTCGAGGAGTTCTTCGTCGTCAACAAGGTCTGTCTTGTTCATGAATACAACGATGTAAGGAACACCTACTTGACGAGAAAGAAGGATGTGCTCACGTGTTTGAGGCATTGGGCCATCAGCAGCAGATACTACTAAGATACC
>JAFQSA010000028.1 GCA_017409765.1 Clostridia bacterium
TGAGTATGATTTATGCAATGATGGACCTAAACGATGCAATTGACTACATTTTGGAGTGGGTAAGCAAGCGCGACGACACCGCAATCATATTTACTGCCGATCACGAAACTTGTGGTTTGCAAAAGGCGCAAAACAAGGATGCCCTCGATGACGATTTGTACACAGCCGATTACCACACTTCGGCAAACGTGCCACTCTACTTGTACAACATCACAACAAACCAAACACTTTTCGACAATACGGAAATTTTCCACTTGGCAAAAAAGATTGCCAAAAACAGGTAGTGCGGAATTGGTAATTGGATTTTGAGTTTGCAATGTTGAACAACCTAAAGATTGGTTGTGGCAAAATCCAAAATTATCAAGAAACCACAAATGGTAAAAACTTGCACTAGCAAAACGCAAGTTCACAAAGTGGAAATGGTAAAAATCAAAACAGTAAAAATAACAAAAAAACTCGACTTTATTTCAAGTCGAGTTTTTATTTTGCAATGATTGCTTTGGTTGCTATTGTGCGGTTGCAGTAGTTTTGATGCAGTTTGTTGTTGATTGTAACTGCTTTGTCACATTGCAAAAAATTAGCTAATATTTTGTCCTTTCATCTTACAATATTAACTAGTTCTTGAGTAGTAGCAATTTTCAAAAAACAACCACGTGTCGCGGATTTTTGCAAGATTTTGCCCACTAGTAGCTAACAACAAGGGTGTTTTTGTCCGCTTTTAGAGAGTAGGGATCAAATGGTTGGTGGCATTGGATGCCGTTTAGCGTCATCATTTGCACCGAGCATTTTTCAAATGTAGTATCAATGCGCTTGCCAGCAAAGTTCAATGCAAATTGTTCCAGTTTGGCGGAGCAATCCATCGGGCAAATGCGCACACTTGCTCCCAAAATACTCAGTCCGTACAGGTTTTCCAATTGGGAAACATAGTACCAATTTTTGGGTATATCCAAGTCGTTACACAGTTGTTTTAGGTACTCCTTGGTGGGCTTTTGTAGCGGTGTGACACCAACCACTTGTGCAAACGCCAACAGTTTTGTATCCTGCTCAATTTCCTTGCGCAAATTGGCAAACTTAACAAGGCACTTCACTTTGTCAAAGCCGTCAATTTGCGATGCCTTTTTCAAGCATAGCGCTTGCACAACCATATCCGTGCCGTGGCAGTTTTCCCCAAGCAGGTGGGTGTTGACGTAGGCTTTCATTTCGCTAGTGGGGAATGTGTCGTCCTTTACAAGTGTTGCGTAGTAGATTGTTGCAAGGTCAAACAAAAACTCCTTTGCGCACTTTTGCAACTTGCCACAGTTGTCGTAGTACACAGGTTGCTTGGTGGTATCCCACAGGTTTTGCAAGTAGTTTTTTACGAACTGCGGATTGGTGTACACAATGCCGGCAAGTGCCAACGGATGTGGACGTTTTAGGTAGTTTGTTAGGCAAAAAACCTCCTTGCAGTTGATGTAGTTAAGATAGGTGGAAACCAAACTTTCCTGCACGATGGGCGCCATTGGTGGGGTAACTTGTGCCGACGTGATAACCACCGAGCATTGGAAGTCCTTTGCAAAACAAATTGTCAAGCATTGGCCACTTTCTAGGTCGCAACTAAGTTTGTGCCGTAGCCTGTGTGGCGCAAATTCCAAGCCGTTGGTGGTGTAACTTTCCACCTTGCCACAACAGCGAATTTGGTAGTGTCGCAGTCCGTCGGTAACCTCAAAAAGGTTGTTGCAAAACGTCACTTTGGATTGCCTTTCAAATGGCAGAAAAATCACCGTTTTTTGAGGGACGTGGTGCATTATTGCGATGTTTTTGCCATCGTCGTGCGTTACAATACAACTGCTTTTTGGGTGTGCGTAGGTCAGTTTTCCGTCCAACGCAAATGCTCCACAATTCAGTTTGCAAAATCGTCCGTTGTCCACGGCGTACACCTTTTCCCCACCCACTCCAAACACAAAACCTTTTAGCAAAGTGGCACAGTGACCGGCATTGTCCACGAACGTTGCAACGTCGTCGGTGCCCATTTGATAGGTAAAGTTCAGCCGTTTGGATGTCCTTTCCTGTGGCGCAAAGTAGCAGTTGGATGATGGCGAAAGACATAGCGGTGTGGTGTAGGTGGCGCAAACTTCCTTGCCACAAAACACTCCCTGTCTAGTTGCGCCAAAGTGGAAAGTCTTTGCAAGTTTTGTTGCCACTTCTTGGTAACTTTCTCCAACTATTGTCACCACGCTAAAATCTAGTGTTTGATTGGGATTTAGCGCAACTGATATACCCAGTCCGCCATCCGTTTGTTTTACCTTTCCATCGTTGCAAACAACCGCCACCGCCAGGTAAAAATGTTTGGTGGCAAAGCACAAAGCACTTTCCCACAGGTTTAGTTGCTCGCCGTCGCACTCCACAGGCAAATCCACAAAAAACTTGCATTTGCTTTTGCCCAAATGTGCAATTTTGACGTTGCAAATTTCGCACCCATCTTGCAAAAAGTAGTGTTTTGTAACGTTGATTTTGTCGCTGATGCTTTCAAAATACGCGCAATTTTCCCAAAAACTATGGTTGCAAAAGGTGTCAAAAACGTTGCGCCCACACTTGTACACAAGCAGATTGTGCGATATATCCACAGTTGTGCCGTCAACGGAAAGTATCGAGTTTCCCAGCACGTCGCAAACAGCAGTTAGTTTTTCACTTTTGTAGGCGCTTTGACCGTACTTTGTGGTGGGATTGGTGGGCAATTTGTCCTTTCCAACAAGTTTTGCAAGCGCCCTTTCCGCAAGGCGATTGTTTGCAAAAACTTGATAGCCAACGGCGCAAAAGTAGTTGATTTTGTACAAATCCACAACCAACGGCAACACTTCCACTTCCCTTTCCGTCAAGTTGGCAAGGTATTTGCAATCGTGCAAGATGTCCAAAAGTTGGCTTTCTCCTAGACAAAATCCCGTGCACTTTGCAATCAAACTTGCCACCTGCTCCAATCGCGTTGTGCCGTTGGATGGATAGGTTGCGCCCCGCTCAAAAATGCTACGCAGTCGCACAAACCGTTGCCAATATCCGTCAAAATGACGCAAAACCTCCCTTTGGCAAAGGGTGGTGGGCTTTTTTAGCGCCAAGTAGTTCAAACAAAACTCCGTGTTGGCGCACTTTACCGCGCTCCTTTCGTGATAGTACCTTTCGCCAAGTTGCCTCAGTTGTTCATACAACTGCTCCTTGGTGGTGGTTTGCGCCCAAAGGCACTCAAATGGATTTTTATTCACGCTCCAGCGGACGTTTTCCGCAATCAATGTAGCAAATTTCATATTTTCACCTCCTGCCAAGTATTGACACTTTTTGCATGGGCTAATCAACGCAAAACCCACCAACATGGCAAAATTTGTCGCATTTTGCACTAACTTCAACAGACTTTTCCCCTAGTGCCCCTATCGCGCAACCTTTCCCGACTGCCACCAATTGCAAGTGATTGTCGTCACTTCTTCCTAGCGCGATGGTAGTAGTTACTTGCAACCGCCCAGCATGTGTACCATCTTCAAGCAATGGTGCATATTCGCTTTTTCAGGCAATGGCGCATATTTCTCTGCGCAAATAATATTTATAATAATATACTATATTTTTCGCGCGCACCTTGACAAAAGTGCTTGCTATGTGTTAACATAAACAATAATGGACAAATATGTCCCCAAAGGAGATTTGCATTGATAACAATCCGACCTTACCACAAAAAGGACTTTAGATACGTCCAAGATATCTGCATGGCAACAAGTTGGCTTGCCAACGACGACAACGCCATCAACCGCTCTATGCTTTGCGCAATGTACTGCGACTACTACTTGGATAACCAATCCGAGCATTGTTTTGTTGCCGTGGACGAAACGGACACCCCCATTGGCTACGTTTTGTGCGCTGTGGACGTGGACGACTACGAAGAAAAAATGTCACAAAACTACCTGCAACTTGTGCGCAAACTAAGTAGCAAGCAATATTTCGAGCACAACGCATCCCAAAAGATTGCTCGCCGATACGTCAACGCTGGCTACACAGCACACTTGCACATCGACATCTTGCCAGACTATCACCGCCAAGGCATTGGCACACAACTTGTCCAAACTTTGGAAAACCACTTGAAGGAAATGTTTGTGGAAGGTTTGCACATCGTTTGCTCAGCAAAAAATCAACAAGCGCGCGCCTTCTACGAAAAGATGGGCTTCGAGGATATCGACTACATTGTCGGCGCAGTAGTGTACGGCAAAAAGTTTTTTACCGAGGACTGATGGAACGTAAAATTTTGAGCGCCAAAGATGCGCAACAACTAAATTCGCTGGTGCTTGCCTACGTTGGCGATGCCGTACAAAGTTTGTATGTCCGCCAAAACTTGGCAACCAGTTGCGATTGTAAAGCGGGCGAACTGCACAAACTTGCATCTAGCGTTGTAAACGCCCACAACCAAGCGTTGCTTGCGGACAAGCTGATGGACAGTTTCACCGAGGAAGAGCGCGACGTTTTTCTGCGCGGTCGCAATGGCAAAAGTCACCACAAAGCAAAAAATCAAACGGGCGCCGACTACCGCAAAGCAACGGGCTTCGAGGCGGTAATTGGCTACTTGTATCTAACTGGCAACGATGCTCGCATTGCCCAGTTACTTGGAGAATCAAATGAAAATTGAAGGAAGAAACTGCGTCTACGAGGCGCTAACAAGTGACACACTCACAGTAAACAGTATCATGGTTGCCAAGGGGGACGACTCCAAAATTGTCCGCTTGGCGCGTCAAAAGGGTGTCAAACTCACCTTTGTGGAAAAATCCGTGTTGGACAAGGAATCTATCGACGGTAAACACCAAGGCTACATTGCCGACGTTATCGACTTCGAGTACTGCGATATCGACGACATCTTGGCACAAAGTGACGAGCCATTTGTGGTAATTTTGGACAACATCAACGATCCACACAACTTTGGTAGCATCATCCGTGTGTGCGAGTGCGCAGGCGTGGATGGTATCATCATTGGCCGTATGCGCCAAGTTGCCGTTAACGACACCGTTGTAAAAACCTCCGCAGGCGCTTTTGCCCACATGAAGATTGCACGCGTAACCAACATCAACAATGCCATCAAGCAGTTGCAACAAAAGGGCGTTTGGGTGTACGCATTGGATATGGACGGCGAGGAAATTACCCAAGCCAACTTGAAGGGCGCCGTTGCGCTTGTTGTTGGTAGCGAAGGCTTTGGCGTAAGTCAACTCACTCGCAAGTGCTGTGATGGTGTAGTATCTATGAAACTAAAAGGCAAGGTAAACTCATTGAACGCATCCGTTGCGTGTGGAGTTGCCGTGTACGAAGTTGTCCGTCAAAGAGGTTAATTTTGCAACAAGATCTTATTCAAAAAGCACAAAATGGCGATAGTTTGGCTATCGAAGAGTTGGTTGCCGAGTACAAAGGGCTTGTACGCTCCCTTGCCAACCGTTTTTACTTGGTTGGGGGCGACAAAGACGACCTTTTGCAAGAGGGTATGCTTGGATTGTTTTACGCCATCACCAACTACGACCAAACCAAGGGTAGTTTTCCTGCCTTTGCCGAGTTATGCGTTAAAAGGCAAATTGTCGATGCCGTCAAGCGCGACTCCGCCAACAAAAACAAACCGTTGTCCAACTACGTGGACTTGAGCTCCGCGCTAACCTTGGAGGACGAGTCCAACCCATTGGACACGCTCTTACACAAAGAGCACGCACTAAAAATCGCAATGGTAATTGCCAACAACCTTACCCCCTTCGAGCGCACAGTTATCACGCTGTTTGCCCAAGGTTACACCTACGAGGACATTGCGGAAAAAACAAACAAAAGCTACAAATCAGTAGACGGCGCACTTCAACGAGCGCGCAAAAAACTGTTGGAAATCAAGGAGTAAACGATGAACTACATTGCATTGTACCGAAAGTACCGTCCACAAACTTTTGACGACGTAATTGGTCAAGAGCACATCATTTCCACGTTGCGCAACCAAATTTTGCACAACAAGGTGTCCCATGCCTACCTGTTTACAGGCACTCGCGGAACGGGCAAAACGTCCACCGCAAAGATTTTTGCACGCGCTGTAAACTGTGCCGATGCACAAAGTCACAACGGCAACCCTTGCGGAAATTGCTTTGTGTGCAACCAAGGCGCAAACAACATCGACATCACCGAAATGGACGCCGCATCCAACAATGGTGTAGACTACGCTCGTGACATACGCGAAAAGGTGCAATACCCACCAGTAAACGGCCGTTACAAGGTATATATCATCGACGAGGTTCACATGCTCAGCCAAGGCGCTTTTAACGCGCTTTTGAAAACCTTGGAAGAACCACCCGAACACGCATTGTTCATTTTGTGTACTACCGAAGTGCACAAGATCCCCGCAACAATTCTTTCTCGTTGTATGCGTTTCGATTTCCGCCTTGTGCCAACAGACGTGCTTGCCAAACACATTGCAAGTATCTACGACCAAGAAGGCAAAAGTTACACCGCCGAAGCTGTAAATGCCATTGCTCAAGCGGGCGAAGGTAGTGTGCGCGATGCCGTATCTATTGCCGACCGTTGCTTTGCCATCGAAGGGGATCGCCTCACCTACGACGACGTTATGGCGGTGCTTGGCGTTTCCTCTAAAAATAGCATCACAGCGCTAGCAAAAGCGGTGCTTAATAACGATGCCCCATCAATTTTGACGGAAACGGACAAACTGGTAAAACAAGGCAAGGATATTGCCCGTCTAGCCAAGGATTTGTCCCTGTACTTCAAGGATTTGCTAACAGTAAAACTTTGTCCAACTGCAAAGCAAATGTTGGTTTTGCCAGACGAAATTTTTGCCGGCCTCAAGGATATTGCCAACCAAACCACCACACAAAAATTGCTTTACGCAATCGACGTACTTGTTGGTTGCGACACAACTTTGAGATATGCTCTTTCCCCACTTATGTTGTTCGAAAGCGCCCTTTTGAAGATTTCCTCCAGTAGTGGCGAAGTGGATGCGGAAGGTCTTGATCGCCGTTTGTACCGCTTGGAACAACAACCACAAAACATGTCCACCGACACACAAAAACTGTTCATCGTGGACAAAACTAGCGCTGAGTCTATTTGGCGTGGTGTCAAAATTCAACTGGAAGAAAAAAACAACCCACTTTTGGTGGGCGTATGGCGCGACGTTACAGTAGCAATCAACGGCAACGAGTTTGTTGTAAGTTGCACTCGCGGTGCGTATGCGCTTTTGACTTGCAACTTTGGCAAGGGCCAAATCAACTACAAACGCGAACTAGAAAGCGCAATTGGCAAATTCTGGGACAAAACTATCACCTTTGTGCTTGCCGAAGACCCCAACGACAGCACCTTGGACGACCAACTCAAAGCCCTTGGCAACATCCGCTTTGGCTCAACAGATGATAAGTAGTTAGGGCTTTCTCGAAATATCTTGTTGTTTTTTGGTGGCAAAACAACTGCGCAATCTCCCACATTTTCCTCGGTCACA
>JAFQSA010000029.1 GCA_017409765.1 Clostridia bacterium
GGGTTCGAGCCCCTTCCGGGTCGCCAATGTTTTGCTTCGGTAGCTCAGTAGGTAGAGCAGGGGACTGAAAATCCCCGTGTCGGTGGTTCGATTCCGCCCCGAAGCACCATTCATTGGATATATTTTATGCTGGTATAGCTCAATCAGGCAGAGCAGCTGATTTGTAATCAGCAGGTTGTTGGTTCGATTCCGACTACCAGCTCCATTTTTATTTTGGGGAGATTCCCGAGCGGCCAAAGGGAACAGACTGTAAATCTGTCGTCCACGACTTCGGTGGTTCGAATCCACCTCTCCCCACCAAAGTAGTTCTATGATTGAATTTATTCGATTGTGGGACTATTTTTTCGTTTATGGAGTAAAATTGTCCCCTTGTGGGACTATTTTTTCGTTAGAAAGCAAAATGATTCCCTTGTGGGGCCTTTTTTTACGCTCAAATTTCACGTTTTTGAGTAGTTTTTGCTAGAAGAGTCTTCACAATGCCTTTGTGCAACGAAATTTTGATTCTCTTTGTATCCCGCAATATTCATTTCCAATGGTGTACCTAAAATGAACACCTGTTATTTTTACTTGCAAAAGAAAACAATACCATTGACAAATTTGAATGGAGTTTATATAATAGATAATATAAAATGTTTTTTCCATTGCATTAGTTTTGCAATGGTTACTAGAGGTTTGTTATGAGCATTCGAAAAAATCCGCTTAGTTTAGTTTTGGTGGTAGTGCATGCACTTGCCGTTATTGTTGGCATTTATGCCATCTTGACTTTGTGGAAATGGGTACCAAGTTTTAAGTCTTTGTTTGGCGAAGATCTCATGATTTGTGAAAAATTCCCCAAGCTGATTTTGTTTGTCTTTGTACCAATTGGTATAGCGCTGTTTTGTAGTCAAATTGTCTTCAATGACAGCATGCTATTCAAAGTGCTAACAGGCATTGGTCTAGCATTGATGGTAGTGCCAGCGCTTATATTCCACTTTCAACTTATTGATGTAATTTCCAAGGGCGAATTCATCGATTTTTGTACAAAGCACGAACACTCGGTTAACCAAGAATATTTTGGTTTACTGCTGATTTTCCCCGTAATTTGTTTGTATTTGGTGATGACATTCCAACTCATTGGTAAAGACCAATACATCATTCACGAAAACTATGATGATGCACTAGACAACGCAGGCTTTATCCTTCCTTACGTCTACATTTGTGTTGGTAATGCAGCACTTATGCTTTTTATTGGAAAGATGGGTAGTCTATCATTTTTCTCCATTTTTACACTCGTTGTTGGTTTCATTGCCCTTGCGGTTATGGGTATTTCTCGCTTGAAAAACGGTTCGCCGTTTGAATATTGATTTAATAGAGGAGGCATATTATGGCATTCAAAAGTACATACAATGATTACAAGCGTCGCGAACGCACCTACCAAAGCAATCAACGCCCCGAAAATGCTTGTTGCGCAAACTGCGCCTACTATGGTCGTGATTACGACACAGGCGAGTGGGTATGCAAAAGATCCGAGTATACCGAAAACGTAGTTTATCGTATGCCGGAACCATCTGTTGCGCGCACAAAGGTTTGTTCGCAATTTGTTCCCGGCAGACATAGTTGGTAATCAATACGTTTCTTAGTTAAATTTGCAATCCCGCGGTCAATTGGACCGTGGGATTTTTTATTCTTAAAATTTGCTATTTGACTTGCTTGCGAATAAATTTTCCAATTATGTCAAAAATCAAATTATGAAAAATCCATCCACTAAAAAATTTGGTTCCAACAGCGACGAGCGAGAAAGTTTTTTCCCTAATTTCGATGCGGAAAATCCATCAATTGTCGGTGAACCGATTTGCAGAAACATCAATTTAGACAGCAAAAATAGGGGTAAAAATGCAAACTGAACACAAAATTACCAAACAAAACTACAAAGATTACGTATTCAACAAAATGCCCAAAAGTTCCCATTGGAAAAACATGTTTTGGGCTTTTATCGTTGGAGGAACAATTTGCGCAATAGGGCAAGGCTTCATTGAGTTGTACAGCATTTGGTTTAGCGACCAAGATGCCTCCATTCTAGCATCAAGCACACTAGTGCTTATTGCTGCAATTATGACAGGTTTTGGTGTTTACGACCAAATTGGTAGATTTGCTGGCGCAGGTTCAACAATACCCATCACAGGCTTTTCTAACGCGGTGGTTTCTCCCGCGTTGGAGTTTCGCACCGAAGGTTATATCTATGGTGTCGGCGCAAAAATGTTTCTTGTAGCAGGCCCAGTTATAGTAAACGGAGTTACTATTTCTGTCATAGTAGCCTTGATTTGTATGGTTTTAGGTGTTTTATGATGTATTATAAGGGTAGAACGCTCAATTTTTCCAACTCATACGTAGTGGATGGCTACACAATTGCAGGCCCCAAGGAAAACCACGGCAAGTTCAAAGGCATGTTTGATTTGGCGCTTGATGACGATATGTTTGGTCAAAACACCTTTGAACGAGCCGAGCGCAAGATGTTCGAGCATGCAATTGATGGAATTGTTGGCAAGTGTAACTGTGTCCACAAGGAAGTTGATGCTATTCTCGGCGGAGATTTGCTCAATCAAATTGTGTCAATGTCTTTTGCTGCTCGCAAAACTCATGCTGGTTTTTTAGGTTTGTACAATGCTTGCGCAACTTTTGTTGAAAGCCTCATTGTGGGCAGTAGTATGCTCAACTCTGGTCTAGGCAAGGTTATTTGTGTTGCGGGAAGTCACTTTTCCACGGCGGAAAGGCAGTATCGATATCCGCTTGAACTAGGAGTGCTCCGTTCCCCTGTCACTCAATGGACAGCAACAGGTGTTGGCGCAAGTATGCTTTCTTCCACTTGTGAGCATAACTGTGTAAAAATTACCAAGGCAACAATTGGGCGAGTTGTGGATTTTGGCATAATGGACGTCAACAATATGGGCGCAGCAATGGCGCCATCCGCTTGCGATACGATTTGTCAGTTTTTGCGCGATACTGATGGCGACATCAATGACTACGATGCTATCTACACAGGCGACTTGGGTAAATTAGGTATGTCAATTTTGGTAGATTTGATGGCGCAGGAAGGTTACGATATATCTGCAAAGTTGGTTGATTGTGGTGCATCGTTGTTTTGGGAGGAGCAAAAAACTTACCAAGGCGGTAGCGGAGCGGCGTGTACGGCGTTGGTGTTCAATAGCAAAATTCTTAGTAAATTTAGGCGTGGAGAGTACAAAAAGATACTGTTTGCAGGAACTGGCGCGTTGATGAGCCCAACAACATCCTTCCAAGGAGATAGTATCCCTGCAATAACTCATTTAGTGGAGGTGTGCAACTGATGGAAACACTTTCGGTGTTTGTAAAAGCATTTTTGGTAGGTGGAGCAATTTGTACTTTGGGACAAATCATTATCAACTTCACACACCTAACAAATGGCAAAATTTTGGTAATTTTTTTGATTGCTGGTGCAATTTTGGAGGGCTTTGGTGTCTACTCCAAGTTGATTGACTTTGCTGGCGCCGGTGCAAGTGTGCCAATTTCCGGTTTTGGTAGCGCTCTTGTAAAAGGCGCCCTTAAAGCTGCCAAGGAAAAGGGTATCTACGGTGCTTTTACGGGTGGGCTTGCCGCTTGTGCAACTGGAATTTCCATTGCAATTGTGTCGGGCTATCTGGTTTCGGTGCTATTTAGGCCACGAACAAAAGCAAAATAATTGTAACAATTTGTGGGCATTGGGAATATACTTGTACAAAGGTATCCTATGCCCTATATTGTTGTAACAAAAAGTCAAAAGGTCAAAAAGCGCAAAAAAGTAGTCAAAATTGCCTCATTTGTGTTAATTTTGCTACTAATTTTGTCAATTTTGATTGTTCTCAACACCTATTGGAAATCCACTTTGCCAACACTTTTGGATATAACCCAAGCAAAAATATCAGCTCAAACGGTGTTGGTTATCAATCAAGCGGTAACAACTTCCTTCCAAGATACCGATGTGTTTGGTGACTTGATAAGTATTCAGCGAGATAACGATGGAAACATAATTTTGCTGACGGCAAACAGTCTGCAGGCAAACAAACTTGCGCGACAAACGGCAATAGTTTCCCAACAACGTCTTGATCAACTTGCCAAAGAGCAAATAGAAGTACCGTTTGGTACAATTTCCGGCATACCGTTGTTCTCGGAAATGGGTCCGGAAATCACCATCACAGTTACGCCAATTGGCGCAGTTAATTGCACGTTTACATCCACCTTCGAAAGTGTCGGCATCAATCAAACTTTGCACAGGATGTTTATTCAAGTTGAGTGCAAAATGGATCTAATTATTCCCCAAATGCATCACACGATGGAATGTGTTGTGCCAATTCTTGTGTCGGAAAGTATCATTATTGGAAAAGTTCCCCAAACTTATCTAAACGGTGGCCTTGTAGTTGGTGGTGGTAATTCCGTTTGATTTTACCCGCATTGCATCCAAGTGGTGCAACAAATACATTGTAAATTTGCATCAAAAAGTGCAAAAAATTTTCCTTTTTAATATATAAATATATTAAAGTGACTACAAACTCTTGTCAATTTTCCGCTAATTTGCTATAATGATAAAAAACTGCGAAAAAGCACAAGAGTTTGCGAGCAAACACAGTTCAGCGAGCAGGGGGTGGTGTGAGCCTTGCCGTGTCGCAAAAAGATATTCACTTTGGAGTTGAAGGGTGAAGTAACAGTAGTCCTTTCGGTTGGTTTCCGTTATCAAACCTCAAAGGAAGTTTTACTTCGAATTTAGGTGGTACCACGACATTGCTCGTCCTATGCGTTTTGCATAGGGCGTTTTTATTTTTAGGATACAAATGACAAAATTTAACTGGAAAAACTCAATAAAACTACTTATCGAAGGCATTTTGGGCGGTTTGATGATCGCCATCGGCATGATGGTGCTACTAAACGCTCCTAACAAAGTTGTTGGTGCGATTTTGTTTGCCGTAGGACTACTCACAATCAACAAGTTTGGCTTGGGATTGTACACAGGTAAAATCGGCTTTGTTCGCAATGGTTATCAACTTGTTGTGGCGTTGTTCACATTGATCGCCAACACAATTGGTTGTTTAATTATGCTAGCTTACCCAACAAACGGTGCAGTTGCAAGTTTGCAAGCAAAAATGGCCTTTTCCCATTGGGAACTGTTCCTAAAGGGTGTTGTTTATGGCATTTTGATATACATATGCGTTGCCAACAAGGAAAAGCCACTCTACACAATCTTTGCCGTGCCAGCCTTTATTTTGTGCGGTGCAGAGCATAGCATTGCAGATATCGCACTTTGCTTTGCCGCAAAGGACTTTTCCTTCGGCAGTTTCGTATTTATCATCATCATTGTGCTTGGCAATGCTGTTGGCTCGTTGTTGATTTCCCTTCTTTTGCAACTTCGTGACAAACTCAGTCAACCTAAAGAGGATCAAAAATAGATAATTTTTATTGCTTAGGCAATCAAGGAGAATATTATGAGTAAAATTATGGAAATGGAAGTGGTTTGCTTGTCCACACTAAATGAGTGCACAAGCCTTCAATCACTACAAGAACTAAAAGTTCGTTTTCTTGGTAAAACAGGCGAACTCACAGGACTTTTGAAAAGCATCAAGGATTTGCCACCCGAAGAACGTCCAACGTTTGGCGCAAAGGTAAACGAACTGCGCAACAAGTTGGAAAGTGCCTTTGCGGAAAAGCAATCCCAGCTCAAAGAGCAAGAGTTGCAACGCAGATTACGCGACGAAAAAGTGGACGTAAGCCTTGTAAACATGCAACCTTGGGGTGCATTGCATCCAGTAACATTGGTGGAAAAGACAATTTCCGATTTGCTCATCGCAATGGGCTTTGAGGTGCTTGCCGGTCCGGAAATCGAAAGTGATTGGTACAACTTCCAAGCGCTAAACATCCCTGCTGACCACCCAGCGCGCGACATGCAAGATACTTTCTACATCACAGATAGCATTTTGCTACGCACACAAACATCCCCAATGCAAGCGCGTTTGATGGAGAAAAAGCAACCACCTATCAAGATGATTTGCCCTGGCAAAGTTTTCCGTTCGGATAGTGACGCATCTCACTCCCCAGTATTCCACCAAATCGAAGGTTTGGTAGTGGACGAAAACATCACTTTGTGCGACTTGAAGGGCACTTTGGAGTATCTTGCAAGCAATTTGTTTGGACCAGACACTCAAGTTAGATTCCGTCCATCCTACTTCCCATTTACCGAGCCAAGTGTCGAAGTTGACCTCACTTGCTCCAACTGTGGTGGCAAGGGTTGCTCTCTTTGCAAAGGCACCGGCTGGATCGAAGTTCTTGGCGCAGGCATGGTTAACCCTGTAGTTTTGGAAAGCTGCGGAATTGACAGCAAAAAGTACACCGGCTACGCTTTTGGCCTTGGTGTAGAACGTATCGCAATGATCAAGTACGGTATCCCCGATATCCGTCTTTTCTACGAGTGCGATTTGCGCTTCTTGAAACAATTTGGTAAATAGGAGGAACGGAAAATGAAATTACCTCTTTCCTGGATTAGAGAATATGTTGATGTTACGGAAGATATCCAAACCCTTTGCAAAAAGATGGTGGATATCGGACTGGAAATTGAAGAAGTAGTGTACCTTGGCGAAAAGGTTAACAACGTTGTTGTTTGCCAAATCGTAGATATTGCTCAACACCCCAATGCAGAGCGTCTTTTGTGCTGCAAAGTAGATATCGGTGGCGAAATTATCCCAATTGTAACCAACGACCACCGTGTACAAGTTGGCAACAAAGTTCCCGTTGCTTTGCATGGTGCAACAACTGCCAATGGCCTCAACATCAAAAAAGGCAAAATGCGTGGTGAAGAGTCTTTGGGTATGTTCTGTGGACCAGAAGAACTTGGTATCACAGCCGACTACTACCCCGGTGCGGACGTTGATGGCGTACTCATTTTGGCTGACGATGCAGTTGTTGGCACAGATATCCGCAAAGTTGTAGGTATCGACGACTACGTTTTGGACGTTTGCGTAACAAGCAATCGTCAAGACTGCAACAGCGTTTTGGGACTTGCTCGCGAAGTTGCCGTTGCCCTTGGCAAGGAGTGCAAACAACCTGACGTAACATATACCGAGTGCGAAGCAAAAACTGCCGACCTTGTTACTGCAGTTGTACAAGACTACGACGTTTGCCCAAGTTACTTTATGCAAGGTGTAGTTGACGTAAAAATTGAAAAATCCCCAATTTGGATGACAAGCCGTCTTGCAAAAGTAGGCCTTCACGGTATCAACAACCTTGTAGACATCACTAACTACGTTTTGTACGAAATTGGCCAACCAATGCACGCGTTTGACCAAGCGGACATCTCCGACAAAACAATTATCGTTCGTCGTGCAAAAGATGGCGAAAAAATCATCCCACTTGATGGCAAAGAATACACACTCACAACGGAAGACCTTGTAATTGCCGACAAATCTCGCGCAGTTGGTCTTGCAGGCATCATGGGTGGTGCAAACTCTGGCATCAAAGACGAAACAACAACAGTTGTGTTCGAGTCTGCAACGTTTGCTCGTGGCAATATCCGTCGTACAAGCCGTCGACTTGGCTTGCGTAGTGATTCTTCCGCACGTTTCGAAAAGGGTATCGAGTGCGCAACCAACATTTTGGGCTTGAACCGCGCTTTGCACCTTGTTGAACAACTTGGCGCAGGTAAAGTAACACAAGGCGCTTACTGCCTTGGTAAAATGCCCGAAAACAAAACAATCGTTTTTGATGAATCTCGTATCGAAAAACTTTTGGGCATTACCATTGCAGAAGATCGCATCATTTCCATCTTGCAATCTTTGAACATCCAAACATTCATCGAAAATGGTGTTGTTACTTGCATTGTTCCACCTTATCGTGACGATATTTCTCGTGATTGCGACATTATCGAAGAACTTATCCGTGTGTATGGTTACGACAACATCACAGGCACTTTGATGGAAAAATCTCGCATCACATCCGGTGGCAAGACGGAAAAACACAACTATTGCGACAAAGTTCGCACAATTTTGACAGGTTTGAGATACAACGAGTGCATTTTCTACCCATTTGGTGGCAAAGCATTGTTCGAAAAGGCATCTGTTAACCCAATTGACGAAAGCAAGTACATCCGTGTTCTTAATCCAATTGGCGAGGAACTCTCTTTGATGGCGCGCGAACTTGCTCCAAACATGTTCCAATGCGTAGGCTTGAACCTTTCTCGCAAAAACAACAATTTGCGCCTGTTCGAAATTGGCAAAGCATATCTTGCTGATAGCTTGCCACTTACAACTCTTCCAGCGGAGGAGCAACGCGTATCCATCTGTGCGACGGAAGTTACTTTCGAACAATTCCGTGATGATGTTTTGCAAACAATCTACGCTTTCACAAATAGCGGTGTATCCCTTGTTCGTGGCGAAAGCAACTGTTTGCACCCTGGTATTTGCGCTAACGTTGTAATTGATGGCGAAGTTTGTGGACAATTTGGTAAACTTCACCCACAAATTGCCAACAACTTTGGTATCGAAGTTGATTGCTACTATGCTGAACTTTGCATAGACAAACTTCTTGCTCACAAACGTGGTGCAATAAAGTTTAGCCCAATCAGCAAATTCCCATCTGTAACACGCGACTTTGCATTTGTTTGTGACGAAGATGTTGCCGTTCAAGGTATTTTGGACGAATTTTTGTGCTTGCCACTTGTAGAAAGCGCAACGTTGTTTGACGTTTACCGTGGCGAACAACTTGGCAAAGACAAAAAATCCATTGCAATCTCCGTTGTATTTACCGATGCAACCAAGACGTTGCAAGATAAAGAAATCGAAAAACAAAGTGGCAAAGCATTGCGCTCCATTCAAGAAAAATACGGCGCAGTTTTGCGTTAACTAACTAAAACGGCCGTTGCTTTGGAATAATCTAAGGCAACGGACTAATTTTGCTTGCATATCTATGAAATCTTACCAAATCTTGGCGCCCGCTGGCAGTATTGAGCAACTTACGATGGCTGTCAACAATGGCGCGGACGCGGTATACCTTGGTTTGGACAAGTTCAATGCGCGCATGAAAGCGCCAAACTTTACCGAGGACAATATTGCCGAATGGGTGGACTATTGCCATTTGTTTGGCGTAAAGGTATACGTCGCCATCAACATATCACTTAAAAACGCAGAGTTTCAACAAGCAGTTGAGACTCTTAAAGTGGTGTACAAAGCAAATGCTGATGGTGTAATTTTGACAGATTTGGCACTTATCAAAATTGCAAGCACTTTTCCTAAGCCTTTTGATATCGTTGCAAGCACACAACTTAACACTCACGACAAAGATGGCGCAATTTTCCTCAAAAACCTTGGTGTAGACACGGTAGTTTGCTCGCGAGAATGTAGTTTTGAGGACATAAAGGCCATTGCATCTACCGGTGTCAAGGTGGAAAGTTTTTTACACGGCGCATTGTGTGTTTGCCAGTCAGGTCAATGCTTGTTTTCCTCCATGGTGGGCGGAAACAGCGGTAATCGCGGATTGTGCGCTCAACCTTGCAGAAAAAAGTACGTAGTAAATGGCAACGAAGGATATTTTCTCTCTCCAAGAGATATGTACGGTTTGGATATTGCCAAAAGATTGATGGAAAGCGGCGCAAGCGTATTCAAGATTGAAGGTCGAAACAGACGTCCAGAATATGCTGGCGCAACAAGCCAAGTGTATTCCAAGGTGTTTGCAAACAATTTTACCTACACCGAGCAAGACAAAACCATGCTTGCGGAAATGTACAATCGTGGTGGTTTCGCGGATATATCCTACCTATATGGTGGCAACGATAACGTAATTTATCCAAACGTACAAAACCACATTGGCGTGCCCATTGGCAAAGTCAAAGGCAAAGGATTTATTTCCAACGTTGCAGTAACTAAGGGCGATGGGCTCAAAGTTATTTCTAACGGCAAGGAAGTTTGCGGTGGTGTTGCAACAAGCGGTGGCACAGGTTTTATCACAGCCGAATTTAGTGGCAAAGTAACAGACGGAATGATTGTGCATCGTACAACATCATTGGAACTTTGCAACCAAATTGCAAACAACAGGCGTAAGCTAGACGTTGAGTTGACCTTTACAGCATTCCCCGGTGGTAGCGCAATTGTAACGGCAAAACACAAGGATACCGAGGTGACACTCCTTTCCGACTTTGTGGTACAACAAGCGCAAAACAAACCACTCACAACTGACCTAATTGCCCAACAACTGAGTAAAACTGGCAATTCCTGTTATACTATTACAAACATAGTATCTAAAATTGGCAATATTTTTATATCAAACAGCCAACTAAACGGGCTTAGGCGCGAAATTTTGGACATTTTGACCAAACAAATTGTGGCATCGCAAAATGCGCAATTTTCCAACAGACAAGCATTTTTAGATGCTTTTTGTGCCGAAGGTGCATTCGCTCAATTGGGTATTAACGTTGTATCAAATGCCAATCCTTGCGTTGCAGTAACTTGCTACAACTCAAAACAAGCGGAAAGTGCCGATGCTGATTACATCATCTACAAGCCAGAGTTTATCAGCAAAAAGTCCTTGCAAGATTTTGGTCAATTTGTCTATCTAGATTTGCCATCCTTTGCAAATCTCAATTACCTAAAAAACATCTTGCCTACCAACTACGGCATTGTTTGCCACAACATTGGACAAGTACAATTTGCTCGCGAAAACAACATTCACTACATTGCAGGTAGTGGCCTAAACATATTTAACGACTATATCGCAAGCATTTTTGCCGATGCTGATACCTTTGTCTATTCCCACGAACTTACCCTTGCGGAAATTTCGACATTTGCAAACAAAAGTGGTATAACTTTTGTTGATGGTAAATTGACACTTATGAAAGTTGTGCATTGTCCATACAAAGCGGTGTATGGTTGTGATTGCTCAAACTGCAAGTGCGACGGTAAACTTACCTATACCGATGAGCTTGGAAATCAATTCAACATTGTCCGCCGACGCGACAATCGTTGTACATTCGAAATTATCAACGGCAAAAAACTGTCCGTTGCTAACAAACTAACCAAACCAGGAAGATTTTTGGTGGATTTTGATACAAAAGTGCTATCTCATTACAAAAATCTTAACAATGGAACTATCGATACCTTTGTGGAAAATCAACCTTACACAAAGGGCAGATTGTTCAACAAAATAAACTAGAACTATGATTAACACAAAAACACTAAACAAACTTCAATATTTTGATATACTTCAGCAAGTATCGCAGTTTTGCGTAAGTAGTGTTGCCAAGCAAAAACTTTTGGCTTTGTTGCCCACGGACGACTTTGAGCAATGCCAAAAAATGCTTGCAGAGATTGATCAAGCGTACAATTTGTTCAAGTTTGAAACTTCTTTCGACCTTTCAGTTGATGACGTTAGCGAAATTTGTGCACTTGCACGCGTTGGATCTTGCCTTTCGATGGGGCAATTGTTGCAAATTATGCGACTTTTGCGCACGTCACGCAGTTTGCAAGCATCCTTGTTTGCTGACTATGGCATTGATATATCCCTTTTGCAAGCGCGCGCTTATGCTTTGTTCAACGACAAGCAACTAGAAGAGGATATCGACTTTGCTATTCTATCCGATGAGGAAATGAACGACAAAGCCTCCAACGAACTGTTTGCCATTCGTAAGCGTATCAAGGCAATCAATGCAGATATCAAGCAAAAATTGCAAGGCTACACCAAAAACAGCGATTTATCCAAGTATTTGCAAGATTCCATTGTTACTTTGCGCGGAGATAGATACGTTATCCCTGTAAAGGCAGAGTACAAAGGCTACGTTCACGGAATCGTTCACGATCAGTCCTCAACGGGCGCAACCTTGTTTATCGAGCCAATGGCAATTGTAAATCTAAACAACTCCTTGCGTGAAGCAATGTTGGAGGAAAAGGCGGAAATTCAGCGAATTTTGCAAGCATTTACTGACCGAATTTCCCCAATTTCCGCCCAAATTGCCCTTGCGGAGCAAACAATTTCCGACATTGACGTCCTTTTTGCCAAGGTAAAGTATGGTATTGAAAACAAATGCACCTTGCCACTTATAAATAACCAGGGCATCGTGGATATCAAAAAAGCGCGTCATCCATTGCTGGACAAGCGCAAAGTTGTACCCATTTCCGTAAAACTTGGCAAAGACTACGACATAATTGTCATCACCGGCCCAAATACTGGTGGTAAAACTGTAACGTTAAAGACAATTGGCCTAATGTGCACCCTTGCAATGGCTGGTATGCTGATCCCTTGCCAAGAAGAAAGCGTAGTAAGTTATTTTGATGATATCTTTTGCGATATTGGCGACGAGCAAAGTATCGAGCAAAACTTGTCAACCTTCTCTGGTCACATCACAAATTTGCGCGATATTTTGGCAGTTTGTGGCAAAGGCAACCTCGTTTTGATTGACGAAGTTGGTGCCGGTACTGAACCAAACGAAGGTACAGCGTTAGCTCTTGCCATTTGCGAATTTTTGCGTCGCAGTGGCGCAAAGTGCGTTGTAACAACTCACTACGGCAAGTTGAAGGAATATTCCCTTTCCACCGAGCGTGTGGAAAATGCCTCGATGGAGTTCGACTTGCAAACACTTGCTCCTACCTACAAGCTTATCATGGGTATGCCCGGTAGTTCAAATGCCTTGGCGATTGCTCAAAAAC
>JAFQSA010000005.1 GCA_017409765.1 Clostridia bacterium
CTCAAAACACAAACGTCCATCAAATTTTTGGGCGCAAACATCTACCATTGGGACCGTAACAGCGGTTGGGGCGACTTTGCATCGGAAATTGCCGATCCATACCACATTGTAAATTTGGAAAACGGCCTCAAAGTGGGTATCATTGGTGTGATTGGTAGTAACCAAATCACATCAATTTCCGCCAACCTTGTTCAAACAATTGGTTTCAAGTACCCAAGCGAAGTTGTGCCTGCGCTTTCCGAAAAACTCCGCAACGAAGAAAAGTGCGACGTTGTTGTGGTAAGCATACACAATGGTGCAAGCGATACCTTGGCTGATAGTTACTTGGATATGTCCAAGTATGCCGACGCAGTATTTTGCGCGCATTCTCACCAAAGAGAATTGGAAATTAAAAATGGCGTGCCATTTATCCAAGGTGGCGACGACGGCAGATACATCTCCAACATCCGTTTGAAGGTGGATGTGGATGGCGAGGTTAGTTGCGAAACAAAACAAAACATTGCATACAGTAGCAGTTGGGTGGATGACGAAACCGTTGCCCAAATGATCAAAACATCCAACGATGCTGTTAGTCAAATGGCAAACCAAAAAATTGCAACTGTAAACGGCAGTTTTAATAGTCAAGGTGAGTACGGTCTTCCACGTCTTGTGTGCCAAGCCATGGCGGAGTTTGCCAAAGAGCAAGGCTACGAAATTGACATGGCTTTGACAAACCAAGCGCGCAACAGTTTGTATGGTGGCAACGTTACCTACACGCAACTGTTCAACTCCTTGCCATTTGATAACATCGTGTACATTGCCGAAGTTAGCGGTCAGGAACTTTTGAAACAAGCCAACTACGGAAACTTTTGGCGCGTGACGGAAGAACCAATCGTAGCTAGTGGCACCTACACAATTGCCGTTATCGACTACGTTTTGTTCCATCAAAACTCCAGCCGTCAGTACAACTACTTTTCTTCCGCTTTTGCAAATGGCAAGCAACCCATCCCACTTGTAACGGAAGAAAACCCAATTTTGAACTATCGCGATATCACCAAAGCGTACCTTTTGAAGTTGGGCACAGTAAACTCCGGCGACTACTCCAACGCTAACGCTCATTGCAACGAAAACAACCTTGGTCAAAGAGTAACTTTCAATGATGCGCAAAGCAAAGCAAGCATGCTTGTTGGTGGCACTCTTTCCAGCGCATTTGATTGGTAAAAACTTCAAAAACACAACACAGGTCGGCGTTTTTTGCGTGTTATCTACTCAAGATAGCACGCTTTTTCTTGATTTTTTTTGTTAAGGAATGAATAATTGTAGAAAAACATCTTGAATATCATTTGTTTTTTTGATATGATGTAGGTATAAAAGTACAGGAGATACGATGTATATCAATGGCAGTATGCGTTTGTGAACATCGTTTAGTATTGATGAGTTTTATTTCGTACAATTTGGAATACTTCAAAGAGCAGTTGCAAAAATTGGAAAGAGCTGATGTTACAAGCCAAAATGTCTATCATGCAAAACAATTGTTGAAAATTGTTGACGATTTGGTAGACGAAGGATATTGCCAATTGAGTGATGCCATCGAGCAATCTTTTTCGGGCGTATCAAGGATTAGAAATTACTTGCAAAAAGGCGGAGCACAGCCCTTTAGCGTGGAGCGCAGTTTGCTGACAGTTGGAAACATCACATACGACAATCAAAAAGTACCACTTTGTTGGGCAATTAACCAACTTGTAAACATGGCGCAAACAGCAACAGGTGAATGTAACAATGTTTTTATTGCTGAGTTGGTGGATTTTTGTAAATGGATTGGTTACAATGACGATATCGCCTATGTGTTTTTGCTGAGGGACACGTTGCTACCATACATCTATTTTAGGAAATGCGGGAAAACAAACATTTATCCTTGGCTATTGGGTAGGCAGACATTGGCACAAATTTCCCAAAAGCAATTTGTCGATGATGAGATTAGAGCATCCATCTTTTGCGCGTTAGAGATGGGTAAAGCCAATAACTTCGAGGAGTTTTGTGATGCTGTATTGCCAAAAATTCGCGCAACTGTTGGCAAGTATATGCAGTTGGAACATTGCTTGATGGCTCTGCTGAGCAGTATAAAACAAAGCAAAATTGTGGTGGTGGAGTCGGGTTGCTCTGGAACAATCCCAATGCTCCTAAAGAGCTTGGACGATAGGGTGGATATCAAAATGTACACAACCTATCCCTATTTACAAAACGCCTACAAGGACAAAATTTTCACAACAAAGTATGAGAACATCCGTCTGTTTGAAACGTTGCTTTCGCAAGATGCAATGCTTAAATTCAATTGTTTGGTAGATGGAAAAGTCTATGTCAACATGTGCAACAATCAACAGGTAATAACTCAATCCTGCGAGGAAATCAAAGCCATTTTGCGTTGATACGTGCGCTATTTTTGCTGGTTTATTGTTTTTTGCAAATTGCATGTGCATGGCAAAACAGTATCAGCATTTTGCAAATATGCTAAAGTTAGTCTGCAAAAAATTTCCCCCTAAATTTGGATATACTTTGCAAGCTAATCCGTCTGTTCAAAACTTGCTTAGAAAACTCTAGATCTACAAAAACACAACACGTATCCCCAAAAATGACGATTTTTGGCAAGTTTTTACAAAAACAATTTGCTAGTATTTTGTCAATTTGCACAAAACAGTTGATTTTTTACACTTGATAGTGTATAATACCACTACTGCACTAGGTGGGGAGCTAGCGGTGCCCTGTAACTCGCAATCCGCTACAGCGAGGCTGAAAGGTTATGGAAGGTTTTTGGTGTGGAAAGCAGGCCCTTGTAAGGAGTGTTGATCTCAAGGTCTTGTGCAACGTGACACTGCGAACCGTGTCAGGGTGGGAACACAGCAGCACTAAACAGCTCGAGCGTGTGCCACGAGGTAGCTTTGGGGGAGCCACCTGCAAGTATACCGTTTCGGTATCAATCATCGACCGTAGCCGTGCAGTTCTTAAAAAACAAATGCGACAAGTTTTACGCTTGTCGCTTTTTTGTTAAAAGTAATGCGACAGGCCAATTTGCCTGTCGCTGTTTATTTGTGATAATTAAATTGATCGAATTTGAATACTTTATGCTACAAAAGCAATTAACGAAATCTTATCAGTTTGCATTTGTGGTAGTTTTCATGTGTTCAACAAACAATCTCCATGCAAAAACTGCTGCTTCATCTTTGTCTCCAAATCTTTTTCTTTGCACATATTGGCCGTACTCATAGTCCAGCCACTCTGTAACGATGTAATTTCCGAGTATATTTTTAACTATCGTTATTTTTGCTTGCGCCATCTTGCGCTCGTTACAATTAAAAAAATTGCAAATGTAAATTTCTTTTGATATACTAGGATTCTCATTAATGTACCGCTTGAGGCTGTGATATCTAATAGGAAAATAGTCGGTATAGTTAGGGTAGCATTTTCTAAACCTCTCAATAAGTTTATCGTCATCTGAAACCAACGCCAAACCACTTTCCGAACAATAAATTTCCAGCTCTGCATAGGGGTGTTGCAACTTTGGCTCATCATCGTAGGGGTTGTAGTCACCATCATTAAAGAACTCAATATGTGGAAGTTTACAGTTCAATATATCTTCTGCTGTGTACTGTGTGGGAATTGCTGAAAAAACAGCCCATACCCATTGGAAATCATCTTGGTCCAGCATATCAACCAATTCTTTTGTGGTTAGCAAAATGTGCGATGTATTAGCGATCAGTTGGTAGTATTCTTGTTTTTTAGGATAAGCGTCAATGTCACTTATCAACCACAAATACTCTCTGTCGTCCAATTGTAAATTGGCTAATACATCACGCATAAATGTAAGATAATCCAAATCTATAAATGTCCAGACTCTTTTCATGATGCGCCTCCTTTGTAGACACTATTGTAGCATAAATCGCTGAGAGAGTAAAGAGTAAAATTTTATTCCAATCAAAACGCTGTGTTGCGTCCTAGTATTTTGGCTTGTTGTATTGTTAGGTATTTACTCATTATTTTGTAGCCAACTGTGTGACAGGTACTATTGTTGCTTGACACTTTTTGCACTTGGTGGTACAATTAGCTTATCAAATCAAAGGAAAGTAACTATGCTACAAGAAAAAATTGATCGTATCAACTTTTTGTCACGAAAGGCCAAAACAGAAGGCCTAACTGATGCCGAAAAACAAGAGCAACAAAAACTTCGCCAAGAGTACATTGCTGAGTGGCGCTTGGGTATGACTCAAGTGTTGGACAACACCTACATCATGGACGAAAAGGGTAACAAAAAGAAACTCACTCCCAAAAATTAGTTATTGTCGCTTTGCATGTTGGCAAAAAAATTTGCGGATACGTGGTGTATTTTGGCGAAAAATGTAAAACTTTTTTGAAAATATTTCAAAACCACTTGTTCCCATTGCGCCGATATGCTATAATTCTAATCAAGAATTATTTATAAAGGAGAAACCATTATGAAAAATATTAGCAAAGTTTTGGCTGTGCTCTTATTGATAGTAATGATGGTAATGTTTGTAGGTTGCACACCTTACGTAGAAGAAGCTGGTGTTTACGAGTGCTACGAAATCAAAATAGGCGGCAGCAACGCTATGTATCAATTTGATTACTACCGTATAATATTGTACGCAGATGGAACTTGCATAGTTTGGTCTAAGGGCGTTAAACAAGAAGGATTTTACCGAGCAAAAGCAACTTTTTCCATCAGGAATAACAAAATTAAAATTGTTTCAAAACAAGGTTTTACAAGAGCAACAGAAATTTACGACTACATTGATGGTGAAATCATCATGAACGCAACAGTTGGAAGTACAACAGTATACGCAAAGTTTGCAAGAATAACTGCTGAATAATCCAATTTTACAATCAAACAAAGGCTACGCCACAACGGCGTGGCTTTTTTTGTGGCAAATCAGTTGCATTTTTTGCATTTGTTTGCTAAAATATCTACATAAATGCGTTCGAATGAGGACAACGCTTTTGTAAAACGCGCACACAGAGAGTTTGCCACCTGCTGAAAGGCAAATTGCAACGCTACAAAAGATATCACCTTACAAGCAGACAAACCGAAACTTGCAGTAAGTTTGTACGTAGTGATCCCACGTTACAGGGCTCGGGTATAACTCACTTGAACAACGTCAAGTGACCGTACTTGTTTGAAATGGTACTTGCCACCATTGTATTTTCGTGCAATCAACGTGGGCGTGTTTTCAAACACGCTCATTTTTTATTGGTTTTTCTCAAAAAGTCTTGCTGTCTTTTGAGAGCAAAACAACTGCGCAATCTCCCACATTTTCCTCGGTCAAAGACCTTCCAGGTATTCTCCCTCGTAACAATGTGGTTCTTGCTTGTGTTTTATCTCTCAAATCGTCTTGCGACTAAACAGCAATCCGTTCCTCGCAAAACCTTTTCTCGCAAGACATTTCAGGCATCCCACATACTATGTTTTGTAAAAAAACGTAGGGGAGGGGTTGCCCCTCCCGCATTATTACCACACAATCACAAATCTAAAATAACTCTCAAAGGAGATAACAAACTATGTCTAAGTACACAAAGGTTAGTAGCAGTCTTAACTTTGTCGAAAGAGAACAACAAGTGCTCGAGTTTTGGAAACAAAACAAAATCTTCGAGCAAACAAAGTCCAAGGGCGATGGCTCTTTCACCTTCTACGATGGTCCACCAACAGCCAACGGCAAGCCACACATCGGCCACGTTTTGACACGTTCCATCAAGGATTTGATCCCCCGTTACCAAATGATGAAGGGCAAAAACGTACTTCGCAAAGCCGGTTGGGATACACACGGTCTTCCAGTTGAGTTGGAAGTGGAAAAACTGCTTGGTATCGACGGCAAAAAGCAAATTGAAGCCTACGGTATCGAGCCATTTGTTGAACAATGCAAAAAGTCCGTTTGGAAGTACCTTGGCGAGTGGGAACAACTTTCCGACCGCGTTGCGTACTGGGTGGACATGGAAAACCCCTACATCACTTACGACAACAACTACATCGAAAGTGAGTGGTGGGCGCTCAAGCAAATCTACGACAAGGGCCTACTTTACAAAGGTTTCAAAATCGTGCCATACTGCCCACGTTGCGGAACAGCGCTTTCCAGCCACGAAGTAGCGCAAGGCTACAAGGACGTAAAGGAAAAGTCCGCCGTTGCAAAGTTCCAACTTGTGGACGCTCCCGACACATTTTTCCTTGCCTGGACAACAACACCTTGGACGTTGCCAAGCAACGTTGCGCTTTGCATGAACAAGGATTTCGACTACGTTACAATCCAAGTGGAAGATGGTACAAAGTACATTTTGGCAAAGGAACTACTTTCCAAGCACTTTGAGGAAGGCACCTACACAATTTTGGAAACAAACAAAGGTAGCCACTTCGAGCACGTTCACTACAAACCATTGTACACATGGGCAACCTTCAAGGAAGATGCCTACTACGTAACAAACGACGACTACGTAACGTTGACAGACGGTACAGGTATTGTACACATTGCTCCTGCTTTTGGTGAGGACGACGCTAACGTTGGTCGCAACTACAATTTACCACTTGTTCAACTTGTTGGCGAAGATGGCAAGTTTGTTCCCGGTTGTGGCGAGTTGACAGATGTATTCTGCAAGCACGCAGACAAGTGGATTTTGGCTGACCTCAAAAACCGCGGTTTGCTTTTCAGCGAATTGATGTTTGAACACAGCTATCCACATTGCTGGCGTTGCGACACACCTCTTATTTACTACGCACGCAAGTCTTGGTTTATCAAGATGACAGCGGTAAAAGACCAACTTTTGGCATCCAATGCATCCGTTAACTGGATTCCACCAACAATCGGCACAGGCCGTATGGGTAACTTTTTGGAAAACGTTATCGACTGGGGTATCTCTCGTGACCGTTACTGGGGCACACCTCTCCCTGTTTGGGTATGCAACAAGTGCGGTAAGGTACACGTAATCGGTAGCCGAAAGGAACTATCAGACCTTTGCGGTTGTGACGAAAACATCGAACTCCACCGTCCATTTATCGACGATTGCAAGTGGACTTGCGACTGCGGTGGCACGTTCGAGCGCACACCGGAGGTTATCGACTGCTGGTTTGATAGCGGTAGCATGCCTTATGCACAATTCCATTACCCATTCGAAAACAAGGATTTGTTTGAACGCAACTTCCCTGCAGATTTCATCAGCGAGGCCGTTGACCAAACTCGCGGTTGGTTCTACACACTTTTGGCAATTTCCACATTGTTGTTTGGCAAAGCGCCCTTCAAAAACTGCATCGTACTTGGTCTTGTAGGCGACGAGCACGGCGTAAAGATGTCCAAGCACAAGGGCAACGTTGTTGACCCATGGGATTGCTTCAACAAGCAAGGTGCAGATGCGGTACGTTGGTACTTCTACACAGCAAGTTCTCCATGGCTTCCAAGCCGTTTCTACCACGATGCCGTTAGCGAAACTCAACGCAAGTTCCTTGGTACTTTGTGGAACACCTACGCGTTCTACGTTTTGTATGCCGATATCGACAACTTCGATCCAAGCAAGTACAACCTTGCCGATTGCGAACTCACTTTGATGGACAAGTGGTTGCTTTCGGAAGTTAACCAACTTGTCAAAACTGTGGACAAGGGCCTTGCCAACTACGAAATTACCGAAACTGCTCGCGCAATCGAAAAGTTTACCGATATGCTTTCCAACTGGTACGTTCGCCGTTGCCGTGAACGTTACTGGGGTAGCGAGTGGACGGCGGACAAG
>JAFQSA010000030.1 GCA_017409765.1 Clostridia bacterium
AAAATAGTTTACCATTGTTAAATGCACCCTTGCTTGTTCAAGGATGCATTGTTGAAATGTTATTTTTTGGTTGGGATGACCTTTTCCGTTTGATAGTCGAACAAGTAGATGTGCTTGTTTGGAATGAAGAACTTCAGTTCCGTGTCCATCTCGGGGGTGTCGTGTGGGTCTACCTTCAAAACGGCTTTGCTATTGCCGATGTTTACGTACACGTTGGTGTTGTCACCAAGAAGTTCCGTCAGTTCCACATCGCAAGTGATGGGTGTGCAACCGTCTTGCTCTGCAAGCGAAATGCTTTCAGGACGGAAACCAAGCACCTTCTTTTTGCCTTGGTATTGCTCGATGAGTTGGGCAGACAAAACAGGTGCAAGGTCTACAACTGCATCGATATCCATGCCGTTTTCCGAAACTTTGAGGGTGTTGCCATCAACGATACCGCGCATAAAGTTCATTGGGGGTTCGCCAATAAAGCCGGCAACGAACATGTTTACTGGATTGAAGTACAGTTCGTATGGAGAACCAACTTGTTGGATGTAGCCGTCCTTCATAACTACGATACGGTCGGCCATTGTCATAGCCTCTGTTTGGTCGTGGGTTACGTAGATGGTTGTAGCCTTTGTTTCGCGGTGGATTTGGGTGATTTCCGAACGCATGGTAACACGTTGTTTTGCGTCTAGGTTACTAAGTGGTTCGTCCATCAAGAACACGCCTACCTTGCGGATGATTGCGCGACCAACGGCAACACGTTGACGTTGACCACCGGAAAGTGCGCGTGGTTTGCGATCCAAGTAGTCTGTAAGACCCAAAATTTTTGCCGTGGCATACACACGTTCTTCGATGACGTCTTCGTCAACACCTTGAAGTGTCAAGCCAAATGCAAGGTTGTCGTACACGGACAAGTGTGGATACAAAGCATAACTTTGGAATACCATTGCAACTTCGCGGTCACGAGGGCTTTTGTCGTTGGCAAGTTGGTCGTTGATGTAGAACTCGCCCTTGCTGATGTTTTCCAAACCGGCAATCATGCGCAAAGTTGTACTTTTTCCGCAACCGGATGGACCTACGAATACGATAAACTCGCCCTTTTCAATTTCCAAATTGAAATCGTGAACAGCGTGGAAACCGTTTGGATAAATTTTGTTGATGTCCTTTAGTTTTAGATATGCCATAAGTTTTGCTCCCTATGTAAAAGTTTTTGATGTGTTACGCAAGTGCTTTGCAAAACTGTGTTTGTTAGCGTCACATCTTGCGCGCTATTTTGTTGCACTCGGTTGTTGAGTGGCAAGTTGTGTTAACCAATTATTTGAGGTCGAGTGTGCCGATGTGGTCCATGTCGGTAAACGTTTGGTTTTCGCCACACATACCCCAAATGAAGGTGTAGTTGCTTGTGCCAACACCGCTGTGGATGGACCAACTTGGGGAAATTACCGCTTGCTCGTTGTGCATGATGATGTGGCGAGTTTCCTCTTGGGTGCCCATCAAGTGGAACACAACGTTGTCCGCCTTCAAATCAAAGTACATGTACACTTCCATACGTCTTTCGTGAGTGTGGCAAGGCATTGTGTTCCAACTGCTTGTTGGATCAAGTTCTGTCATGCCCATGGAAAGTTGGCAACTTTGGCAAACTGCTGGGTGAACAAATTGGTTGATAACGCGTTTGTTGAGGTTTGCAGCATCGCCCATTGCAACGTGGTTTGCGCGGTCCTTTGTGATGTGAACAGTTGGATACGCTTTGTGCGCTGGGCAACTGTTGATGTAGAATTTGGCAGGGTTAGCGCCGTCGTTGGAACGGAAAACAATTTCCTTGGTGCCAAGGCCGATGTACATACCTTCCTTGTGACCTACTGCGTACTCTACGCCGTCCAAAACGATAACACCATCGCCACCGATGTTAATAACACCCATTTCGCGTCTTTCAAGGAAGTAGTCGGTTGCAAGTTCCTTGGTTGTGCCAAGAACAAGGTCACCGCTTACTGGCATTGCGCCACCGGCAATGATGCGGTCTTGGTGAGAGTACGTAAGGGCAATTTCGTCGGCAACAAATACCTTTTCGATGAGGTAGTGTTTGCGAAGTGTTGCTGTATCGTAGTGTTTGGAGTCTTCTGGATGGTTACTGTAACGGATGTCAAATTTCATTGTAAAATTCTCCCTGTTGAGTTGTTATATGTATTTTTTCAAATGTTGTACGGCAAAAGCGATATCTTCGCCGGTGGTACCTTCCAGCACCAGGTTGGCATCTGGTTGGTATTGTTTGATGGTGGAAATTACCCTTGCAAAGTCTAGTGAGCCTTTGCCTACGCCCACTTGTTTAACTTTGCCGTCGGCAACGACAAAATCCTTGATGTGGAAAATTTTGATTTGGTTGCCAAAGGTTTTGAGGCCCTCTTCCAAAATTTGGTAGCACTGGCTAACGTTGGAAATATCCAAGTAGTTGTACAAGTCGAAGATGATATCGACGTTATCGCGGTCTATTTGCTCAACTGCTTGTTTTAGCCTTTGGACGCTGTAACAAACGTGGCCAAATGCGCCTTCCATGGCAATGTTGACACCAAAGTCTTTTGCGTAGTCGGCAAGTTGGCGGAAGGTGTCCACCACCGTTTGGAGCGCCTCGTCGGTGCGGTTGGATGGGTGGTAGGTCCACTTGTCATCGTTGAAACTGCCCGTTTCCGAGCCAACTCGGTTGCATCCAAGCGTTTTGGCAACGCGGAGGTAACTTTTGAACACTTCGATACAGTTTGCGACCTTGTCCTTGTTGGAGTGGACGGGGTTGAAGTAAGCGCCGATAAGAGCAATTTGCTTGTTGGCACTACTCAAAGTTTGGACAATTTGTTGCGCCTTTTGCTCGTTGATGCCATCGGGCGTGTAGGGGACGTCCTCCATCACTTTGTAGGCAACAAGTTGGATACCATCCAGCCCATGCAAGCAAAGTTTGTCTGTTACGTTTTGGATACCCTTGACGCCAAGGTCGTGTGCTCGAATAAAAAGTTTCATTTTTGCGGGGTGGCAATGCCACCATCTCCCAAGTGATTGCTAGTTTGTGGGGCATTTTTGCAAAACGTCTGTCAAAAACACCACAAAAAGGTCTTGTCCAACAAATTGGACATACCTTTCAACATGTATATTATAACTATATGCGTGCGTGTAGTACATACAAAAACTGCACACATTTATGCACAAAACGGACGCCCACCGTCCCAAAACTACTTGACGGGATTGGTAAGCGAGCCTATGTTTTGCACCGATATGGTAACGACGTCGCCACTTGCAATTTTACTGCAACCTTGTGGCGTGCCTGTCAAAATGACGTCGCCTGGGTAGAGTGTCATCACACCGCTAACAAAAGAAAGCGCTTGGTAGACGTTGTTTATCATCTCCGCGCTGTTGCCACGTTGTTTTTCCACACCGTTGACTGTTGTTGTGAGCAAAGTGTTGGACAAATCCAACTCCGTTTGCAAAACGCCACCAAGTGGACAAAAGGTATCAAAGCCTTTGGCGCGCGTCCATTGGCCATCGCGTTTTTGCAAGATGCGCTCGGTAACGTCGTTGGCAATTGTGTAGCCCAAAACGTGGTTGGGAGCATCCGCTACGGAAACACCTTTGCAAGTGGACTTGATAACAACTGCAATTTCCCCTTCGAACTCCACATGTTCGGCACACTTTGGCAAAACAATGGGTTCGCCATTGGCAACGATGGACGTTGTGGGTTTTAGGAAAATGATGGGTTCAACGGCAGGCTTGCTACCGAATTCCTCGGCGTGCTTGTGGTAGTTTAGCCCCAATGCAACAATCTTTGATGGGTTACAAAAGGGGATCTCCTTGCCATCAAGTTGGCGCTCCGTCACAACAAAGTTGCCGAAAACGTCCCCTTCGATAACGCGGGATTCGCCATTGATAATTGCAACGTAGCAGTTGCCATTTTGTGTGGAAATGTGTTTGAGTAGCACGGTAAAAACCTCCCCAAAAGTTGTGTAGATATGCAAAAAGTTGTTGCAAAAAGAAGGGAAAACTGCGCAAAAAAACGCACACGTGTCGCCAAATTTTGCCTTTGCGGTAAAAAAGTAGGAGCAACAAATTTGTCGCTCCTATCATTGTTGCTTTATCAATTGTTGTTTAGAAGAACAACATAGATTTGTTTGTAATTTTGCCCTCTCCGTCATGCTAACGCATGCCATTTCTCGTGAGCACAGCTCACTTCGACGCTTTAGCTACAAACAGTTCACAGGACTGTTTGCTTTACACATCGCGCCCCCAAAGTGAGAGGCTTTGTGTGCGCACAAGGCGTAGTCGTTTTGCTTTCAAAAAGCCAACAAGACGTTGCGAGCAAACCTAACCCCTATCTACCGAGCCAGCCACCGTCTACTGCGATAGTAAAGCCGTGAACGTAGTCGGATGCGGAAGATGCAAGGAAGATGCCTGCGCCCATGATATCGTCTGGTGTGCCCCAACGACCTGCTGGGATACGATCCAAAATTGCTTCGCTACGGTCTGCATCAGCGCGCAATGCTGCTGTGTTGTTTGTTGCCATGTAGCCTGGAGCAATGGCGTTTACGTTGATGCCGTACTTAGCCCATTCGTTGGACATACTCATTGTAATACCCTTGACAGCGGATTTGCTTGCTGTGTAACTTGGTACGCGGATACCACCTTGGTAACTGAGCATGCTTGCTACGGAAATGATCTTTCCGCCACCGCCTTGCTTGATGAATTGACGAGCAACCGCTTGGCTAAAGAAGAAAACTGTTTTTGCGTTAACTGCCATAACTTTGTCCCAGTATTCTTCGGAAAAGTCGATAGCATCTTCGCGCAAAATGATACCAGCATTGTTAACCAAAATGTCCACATGACCGAAAACTTCCACAGTTTTAGCGATGATGCGATCGATTGGCTCAAGAGTCATCAAGTTTTCTACCATGTATTGGAAGTTGTCTGCGCCCAACATATCTTGAGTTGCTTGGCTGGGAACCACGCTTACACCCATAACTTTGGCGCCTGCCTCCACAAATGCTTTGCAGAAACCTTGTCCAAGACCTGTGTCACTACCTGTTACGATGGCTACTTTACCTTTTAGACTGAATTGATCCAAAATCATTGCAATAAATCTCCTTTTTGATGAATTTTGTTTGATATTTGTTGGATTTTGCTTGATAGTTAAATGAACTTTTGTTGACAAACAAACAAATTTTGTTTGATAGATAAATAATATATTGCTTTTGATACATTTTCAAGTGCAAATATATTGTTTTTTATGCACAAAACGGACAATTTGCAAAAATACGTGACGTTTTGGTTGTTGAGGATTTGTCAGCGAAATGTGTATTGCTCAACTTTAGTATACGCTAAAATATGCCAACGGATCTAAGCACGACAATTTCCAAAAAGATGGTAAATGCCGAGATGATGGTTGTCCAAACGACAAGTTGGTCGGCAAGTTCGCCATCGCCACCCATTTCCTTTGCCATGATGGCTGATGAGACTGCCGTTGGTGTGCCAAAAAGCGCGATGTAGGCAGCAAAGTGTTGACCTTGCAAGGAGGGTATCAAAAGGTAAGCAAGTGTTAGCCCTACTGCTGGGATAACGGCACAGCGAAGCACAGTTGTGATAACGATAGGTTTCCAAAGGCGTTTTACCGCCGACACCTTGAAGCGTCCGCCCAAAACTATCAGGGAAATGGGGGTGGCGGTGTTGGCTACGTATTGCAACGCTTTGTACACAAATGTGACATCTTGACCAAACAATTTGAAACTTGCAAGGCGGAAAGACCAACCAAGTTCCACAAACAATGCGCGAATGAGCAACACAACAAGTCCTGCCACCACCGACAGAATAAGTGGATTGGTAACAATGCCCACAATAACCTTTTTCAAGGGGGACGTGGTTGTTTTTTCGCCAACATCGGGCATTTCCTTGTGGTAGATGGACAACGTTAAAACTGCCAAAACGTTGAATACGGGGATGGTAAAAGCGGACAAAACGCTTGCTTCCGCTGCGCCCTGTTGACCGAATAGCGCCAATGCAAGTGGCACGCCAATCAAGGCAAAATTACTGCGGAAAAGCGCTTGGATAATAACGCCACATTGACCTTTGTCCTTGACAAAAATTGGTGTTACCACCATTGCAATGGCAAATATAACAACAATGGAGCACGCGCCATATAGCACAAATGCCCAGTTGATTTGGCTGATGTTGTCGATGTTGTACACGTTGTAAAACAACAATGCGGGCAACAACACTTTGAATACCAACTTGTTGCCAATGGCCAAAAAGTTATCGTTAAAAAAGCCTATCCTTTTTAGCAGTTGGCCCACAAATATCAATGCGACAAGTGGCAAAACGGAGTTTGCGGCAAATACAAAAGATTCCATACTAAAATTCCTTTGAGGGATGTGTTAACTTTATTATACCACCGCAGTTGATTGCCGTCAATGGT
>JAFQSA010000031.1 GCA_017409765.1 Clostridia bacterium
ACCAAACAACATCTCGTATGACAAATACCTACTTCTTGCCGGGCGAATCCACCTTTGAGGAAATCATCGCCAATACCAAGTTTGGTTTGTTTGCCAAGGAAATGGGCGGTGGCTCCGTTAACCCTGCAACAGGCGAATTTAACTTTGCAGTTAACGTTGCCTACATGATTGATGACGGCAAAATTACTCGTCCAGTAAAGGGAGCAACACTTGTTGGCTCTGGTAAAGATGTATTGCTCCGTATTGATATGATTGCAAACAACTTGGAGTACGGTTACGGTATGTGTGGCTCTCAAAGTGGCTCCATCCCAACAATCGTAGGTCAACCTACAATCAGAGTTTCCCACATGACAGTTGGTGGCAAAGGAGGTAACAAGTAATGACATTGGATCAAATTATCAAACGTGGCTTAGAACTTGGCCTCGAAGCGGTGGAAGTTTATGCATCCACAACGGAAAGTAACTCTTTGAAACTTGACGAAGGCAAGTTGGAGTCCTACTCCATGAAGGAACTTTTCAGCGTTTCCATCCGTGGCCTCAAAAATGGCAAAATGGCAAGCGTTACAACCGAATCTCTTGATGACGAGGTGGTGGAAAACCTTTTGCAAGCACTTGTTCGCAACGTTGACGCATTGGATGCAACGGAACCCGAGTTTATGTTCGAAGGTGGTAGTGTATACCAACCAGTAGAAGAACTCAAATCCAACTACAAGGATTTTACCGTTGCACAAAAGACAGAACTCCTCAAAACTTTGGAACGTCGTTGCCTTGCTGTTAGCGACAAAATTGTAAAGGTGGGCTACTGTCAATACAGCGAAACGTCCCGAAAGGTTCAACTCAAAAACTCCAAGGGTATCGACCTTGCTCAATCCTACTCCTACATCTCCACTTTTGTTGGCCCACTTGCCGCACAGGATGGTCAAACAGCAGTAGGTATCAGCGGAGATATCAACACCGATTTTAACGCTATCGAAGTGGATCGCATGATCGAAGAGTCAACAAAGGATGCTCTTGCTCAACTTGGCGCTGGCAGTATCGAAACAGGCAAGTACCCAGTGGTATTCAAGCGCGATGTTGCAAGTGAAATTTTGTCGGCATTTTCTTCCGTATTCCTTGGCGACTCTGCTCTCAGACATATGACAATCTTGACAGACAAAGTTGGTCAAAAGGTATTTGGCGAAAACATCACCATTTGTGACGATCCATTCTGCCCAATGGCACTTGTAAAGAACTCTTTCGACGACGAAGGCGTTCCATGTGTGACCAAAAACGTGGTGGAAAAGGGTGTGTTCAACGGCTTTATGCACACTTTGAAGAGTGCAAACGCTCTTGGCGCAAAGCCAACTGGTAACGGCTTTAAGGCTGGTGGCGGTGCAATCAGTTCTCAACCAACCAACTTGTATCTCGCACAAGGCGAACTTACCAAAGACGAAATCATCGCAACAGTAGAAGACGGTATCTACGTTACTGATGTTGGTGGCTTGCACGCAGGCCTCAACCCAATTAGTGGCGATTTTAACGTTCAAGGCACAGGTTTTGTTATCAAAAACGGCAAAATTGATCGTCCAATCACATTGTTTGTAGTTTCCGGTAACTTCTACGAAATGATGAACAATGTGGAACTTATCGGCAACGACATCGAAAAACGCTTTGTTGGCGTTGCTTGTCCAACTTTGAAGATCAAGTCTTTGGCAATTTCCGGCAAGTAATAACTATCAAATATCAGAAGAGGAACAAATTTGTTCCTCTTTTTTGTTGTAAAAATTTGTTTGTAACTATTTTTGCGTTGTTATCATAAGATATATCGACAAAATAAAGGAGGTTGTCTATGCCGACAAACAATTTTGATGGCAACGGAACGGAACGCATTTGCATCCAAGCGACAAAAGTTTTCGATGCCTGCATGAAACAAATAACTTTGCAACAAGTTGCAGTTAACATCACCGATGTTACCACAACGCCCACATTGCCACTACGATTTGTAAATGGCAGATCTACAACTACCACAGGCACTATCGAAAACTTGGTGGTAGAGCGCCTTGTAGAGCGTCCAAAGTATGGTCGTGTGCAAGGTGACGTGATTGTTCCGGTGGAAATTACATATATCGACGCCAACAACGTGGAGGGTAGTGGCACAGGCACAATCACCATCCCAGTTGACGTTGTGATGTATCTGCCCGAACCAAGCATCATTCCATACCAAATCCAAGCAAGTGTATCGGGAGTTATCCCCGATGGCACCTACACAGGCACCGAAGTGATCGAAGGTGTAACCTACTACACGTTTACAGTAAATGCTTGCATAACGGTAATTTTGAAGGTAACAATGGATGTGGAATTGATTGTTCCAACAAATGGCTATGCAGTTATTCCACCTTGTCAAGACTACACCGAGGAAGTGTGCTCTGGCTACTTCGAACTGCCCTTGTACCCCAACAGTACACGTGGCACAACGCCACCAGGTGGATGCAATAACGGATGCAATAACTAACAACAAATGTCACGCTTTTGCGTGGCATTTTTGATTTTTAGGAGTGGTGTAAGTACAAAAAGTGTGCAAGCAACTACCCTGACAATTTGTCAAAAATTTTGTATTGATTGATCTCTAACTGTAAAGAACTTTGCACTTATTTTTGTGCAAAAAAGTTCCCCGATATTTTTCAAAAATCAACCACGTGTCCGCGATTTTTGCGAATTTTGTCACAAATTTTGTGTGCAATATTCACACAATACTTTGCAAATTCATAGTGTGGTATTGTAGTGGAGAATCATATTGAAATACAAAAAATGTCCTCGCTGTCAACTTAACTACATCCGCGAGGATTGGAATATTTGTAGCGTTTGTCAGGACGAACTTGATGGCAAAAAATCCATCTTCGATGATGATGAAATTTGGCTTTGTCCCTATTGCAACAAGCACGAGTTGGACGTGGACGAAGTTATGTGCAGTTACTGTCAAGCCAAACGCAACAAGCATTTAGAGGAGTAGCCAACTCGTTTCTATTGATTTTGTGCAATATCAAATATATGTAGACAAATTGCCGTTTTTGTGGTACAATACACCCATGAAGATTTTTGCAATTTCCGACTTGCATTTGTCTAGTGTTTGTCAAAAACCAATGGACATCTTTGGCAAGGCGTGGGAAAACTATTTTGAAGAAATTTGCACCGATTGGCGCGCCAAAGTCACCGAGGAAGATATTGTACTTCTCCCCGGCGATTTGTCGTGGGGTATGCGCATGGAGGAAGCATTGCCGGATTTTGATCTTATCGCTCAACTCCCAGGCAAAAAGGTTATCCTTCGTGGCAATCACGACTACTGGTGGAATACACTTTCCCAAGTGCGCAATGCCTTGCCGAAAGGCTTTTACGTACTCCAAAACGATTGCTTCCGCTTTGGCAACGTTCTAATTTGCGGAACTCGTGGTTGGACTTGTCCCGATGGCAACAATTTGTCCGAGCACGACCTAAAGATCTACAATCGCGAAGTGGAACGCTTGAAACTTTCCATCCAACAAATGCAAAAAATGCGCAAGGATGGCGACAAAGTGATTGCTATGATGCATTTCCCTCCCTTCAATGGTCGCTACGACGAGTCGGGCTTTACAAAGCAATTTGTTGCCAACGATATTCCCACAGTAGTGTACGGACACCTTCACGGAAAGGATTGTCGAGCAAACTTGCACTTCAAAAAGTTCAACATCGATTTTTACCTGACCAGTTGCGATCTTGTAAAAAACCAACTCACATTGATCTACGACGAGAGCGAAACGGACGGCACATCAAAAAATTAGATATGTAAAAACTACACCCATCTGCACAATGCGGATGGGTTTGTTTGTTGCGTTTTGACACAACTATCAAATCGTTTGACTATTTGACTAAATCTTGTTATACTGCCATAGTTATCAAGGATATATTTATGAAAATCAAACTTTCCGACCACTTTACCATCAAAAAATTGCTCAATGCAACATTGCCCACCATCACAATGATGGTGTTTATTTCCATCTACTCCATCGTAGATGGTGTTTTTATTGCAAATTTTGCAGGTGCATCGGCATTTAGTGGTATCAATTTGATTTTCCCGGTAATCATGATTATTGGTGCCGTTGGCTTTATGCTGGGCACGGGCGGTAGTGCACTTGTATCCAATCTTCTAGGCGAGGGCAAAAAGCAACGCGCTAACCAAGTGTTCACAATGACGTTGTACTTTACCATCATCTTGGGCGTTGTGCTGTCGGTAATCGTGTTTTTGTTGATTGAGCCATTGACCTACTTGATGGTGAAAATTGGCGGACAAGAAGTATCCCAAGAGATGATTGACTCCGCCATTGTGTATGGACGTCTTTTGACAGTTTTCCAAGTGGCATTTATGGTGCAAAACTACTTCCAAAGCCTGTTTGTTGTGGCGGAAAAGGCCAATTTGGGTTTTGGCGTTACTGCAATTGCAGGTTGTTGCAATATTGTCCTTGATGCATTGCTTGTTGGACTTTTCAAGTGGGGAGTTGTGGGCGCTGCCGTTGCAACGGGCATCAGCCAATGTGTTGGCGCAATTATTCCAGTAGTTTACTTTGCAAAGGACAATCCAAGTTTACTCAAATTTGCCCCAACCAAGTTGGAAATTCGTGTGCTTGGACAAGCATCGCTTAATGGTTCGTCGGAGTTTGTTTCCAACGTTGCAGCAAGTATCATTTCCATTTTGTTCAACATCCAACTCTTGAAGTACGTTGGCGAAAAGGGCGTTGCGGCTTATGGTGTAATTTGCTATGCAGGCTTCATTTTCTCGGCAATTTTCTTTGGTTATATCATGGGCACAGCGCCAGTAATTGGCTATCACAACGGCGCAAAAAATCACGATGAACTAAAGAGTTTGCTTAGGAAAAGTTTGCTAATACTTGCAGTGTTTAGCGCCGTGATTGTTGCGGTAATTCAACTGTTTGCAAGGCCACTTTCTAGCATATTTGCCAATGGCGACAAGGAATTGTTGGATATCACAACACATGGGTTCAAACTGTATGGTTGGTCCTTTGCTTTGAGCGGTTTTTGTATCTTTTCATCGGGATTTTTTACCGCTTTGAACGATGGCGTAACGTCGGCAATTGTGTCATTTTTGCGCACACTTGTGTTCCAAATTATTTTTGTTTGGGTGTTGCCACTTGCTTGGGGACTAAATGGTGTTTGGCTTTCCATTGTGGTGGCGGAGTGTTGTAGCATTGTGGTATGCTTTGTGTGCTTTGTGGTCAACCGCAAAAAGTATCAATATGCGTAAATATTTAATTTCAAATAAAAAAGGTCCACTTGTTTTGGTGGACCTTTTTAGTTAATTTATGGCAAAAACTGCAATAAAATCATAGTTTTGCCTATAGTTGTGATTGCTTAGAGCATATTTTTGCACGCTTCCAAGCAACTTTCCTCGTAGTGCAAAATTTCCTTTAGCAAACTTGCCGTTTGAGGGTGTGCATCCTGGTACTTTTTGTCCAAACGGTACAAATCGATGATGCCGTTTAACGTGCCTTGCATCATGATTTTTGCTACGTGCGTTTGCTTTTGATTGGCAAGCATCTTGGTTTTGATACCCATGTTTGCCATTGCAAGGGCAAATTTTGGCGCAGGTGTGGGGTCGAAGCCAAGATTCGCGCCAACTGTGCCAATTTGCTCGATGTAGTGGTCGTATTGCTCAATTTGTTTGTGCAAACGCTCTTTTACATCCTTTTGCTTGACGTATTTTGTTAGCGTTTTGATTGTGCCTTGCGCCATGGTGACGTTTTTGTACATGTCGCTGATGAGTTCTTTTGTGGATTGCACGTTGCAATTGTTTTCGTCTACTGTTTGCATACTATTCCTCCACGTCGTCATCATCGTCTAAAAAGGCGTCGCGCCAAGATAGATGCACGTCTTCGTTTTGCAATTTGCAGGGCGCGTAGGTATCGAACATGCGATTTCGACATGTTTCGTAGTTGCAGTAGTATTCGTGACCAACTTGTTTACTTTTTGGCATAGTTTCCTCCCGTGATTGGTAGTGTGATTTGCTAAAAGTATGAGCAATTTTTTGCTAATTATTCCACAGATGTCACATTGATTTTGCTTGTTGCATAAAATATTTTTGACAGAAATCGGCTGTCTTTTTTGCAAAAATGTGTAGCTGTCCCTATTGACACAAATACTTATTTAGAGTATAATTTATTTGGTGTAGTTGGGTTAGTTACAGTTTACTGCAAAACCCAAATATTCTATCTCTAAAAGGACGACATCATGAAAGTAATCGTAGTGGAAAACTACCAACAAATTGGCCAACTTGGCGCTCAAATCATTGCTGGAGTTATCAAAAATAACCCAAATGCTGTGTTGGGACTTGCCACAGGAACAAGCCCAATTGGCATCTACCAAAACCTTGTTGAAATGTGCCAAAAAGGCGAAATTTCTTTTGCTAATGTCAAAACTGTCAATCTTGATGAGTACGTAGGACTTGATGGCACTCATCCACAAAGTTACCGTTATTTTATGAACGACAACCTGTTCAATCACGTGGATATCGACAAAGCGAACACGTTTGTTCCCAATGGTGTAGCGGAAAATCTCCAAGAAGAGTGCACAAGATACACAACTTTGGTAAACAATTCGGTACAAGATATCCAACTTTTGGGCATTGGCTCAAATGGCCACATTGCCTTCAACGAGCCAGGAACTCCGTTTGAGAGCACAACGCACATGGTAAATCTAACGGAAAACACAATCAAAGATAACTCTCGATTGTTCGATGATATCAGTCAAGTTCCAACAAAAGCGCTAACAATGGGCATTGCAAACATCATGAATGCCAAGCACATTTTGATTGTCGCCAATGGCAAAAACAAAGCGCAAGCAGTCTACAATATGGTAAAAGGCCAAGTCAATACAACTTGTCCAGCATCGGTGTTGCAAAACCATCCAGATGTAACGGTTATTGTGGATAAAGATGCCGCGTCACTACTATAACACACAAAAAGGTACAATATGAAATCTAACTTAGCAATTTGCAAACTTATCAAATATGCCGAAAAATACCTTGGCTTGCACCCAGCAGACGTCAACTACAAAGTTAACACAATTTTGGATTTGTTGAACATCTCCTACTTTGAGCAAGTTCCCGTTGAGTACATAACAACGGACATTGCCGAACTTCTTGCCGAATTTACCTCCGCTTGCGTAGAGGATGGTATTTTTGAGCAACAAGATGGTCCATACTACTGCGACAAGGTTATGGGCGCATTGTCCATTTTGCCAAGTTCTGTGGACGGCGTATTCCATCAAATCTATGCAGAACACGGCTCAAAGATTGCAATGGAGTGGTTGTACGGCTACTGCGTTGCCAACAACTATATCAAAAAGGCCGTTTTGGACAAAAATCCACGTTTCGATTCCAATGGTTTGGTGGTAACAATCAACCTTGCCAAGCCAGAGTTCCGCGACCCAAAGCAATCTGCACAAGGTAACAAGGTCCAAGGCGGTTACCCAAAGTGCGTGATTTGTCGCGAAAACGAAGGTGTTGTATCTCGCAGTAAATGCACTTTGCGCACGGTGTCTTTGACACTAGGTGGTAAACCTTGGTTCTGGCAATTTTCCCCTTATGGCTACTTCCGCGAGCATGGTATCGCTGTAAACACAATCCACACCCCAATGAAGGTGGACAAGCAAACCTTTGTCAATATTTTGGATTTTGTCGATCAATTCCCCAACTACTTTATCGGTAGTAACGCAGCATTAAAGCGCATTGGTGGTAGTGTGCTTGCTCACGATCACTACCAAGGCGGTGGCGAAATTTTGCCAATGCACAAGGTGGGTTTTAGACAAATGTTCACAATGGATGGCTACGAGGATTTGCAAATTGGCATTGTAGATTGGCATAACACCGCAGTTCGCATCTGCGGTACCAATCGTGACAAAATTGTGGAACTTGCAACTCGCATCAACGATGCGTGGAATGTGTACACAAACGAAGAGTTGGGACTTATCCCATTTACCGATGGCGAGCAACACCACGCAACAAGTCCAACGGTTGTCAAAAAGGGCAACACCTACGAACTTACAATCATTTTGCGTAGCAACATCACAGCAGAACAATATCCCGATGGTGTGTTCCACGCTCATCCCGAGTTCCACATTATCAAGAAGGAATCTATTGGCCTAATCGAAGCTCAAGGTTTGTTCATCTTGCCAGGACGCCTTCAAAAGCAACTTGCCGATGTGGAAAGATGCATTGCAAATGGGCTCTTGACGGACGACCTAAAGGATTTCCAAATGGTCTACGACGAAACTTTGGCAATTGTAAACAAGGGTGTTGGCAACATCCACAAAGCAATGGAAATGGAACTCGGTTCCATTTGCGAGCGTATCCTCAAAAACACGGCAGTATTCAAAGATGATAGCCAAACAGTTGCATTTATGCAAGGTTTGGGATTTCAACTAAAGTAAAGGAGAACTAATATGAAAATTCTTGTAACAGGTGGCGCAGGCTACATCGGCACACACACAGCAGTAGAACTTTTGGACAAGGGCTACGAGGTTGTAGTAGTGGACAATTTGTCAAACTCTTCCAAGGTAGCCGTTGAACGCGTTGAGCAAATCACAGGCAAAAAGGTTGCCTTCTACGAAGGTGACGTTCGTGACCGTCAACTGATGAAACAAATTTTTGACGAGCACCAAATTGATTGGGTAATTCACTTTGCCGGACTCAAAGCGGTTGGCGAAAGTTGCTCAAAACCACTTGAGTACTACGACAACAACCTCTACGGCACACTTGTATTGTTGGAAACAATGCGCGAGCACAACTGCAAAAAACTTGTGTTCAGTTCCTCCGCAACTGTGTATGGCAATCCCGAAGTGTTGCCTTTGACGGAAGAGTGCAAAACTGGTGGCACAACCAATCCTTACGGCACAAGCAAGTACTTCCAAGAAATCATTTTGACCGACCTTCACAAGTCGGATAACGATTGGACGGTGGTGCTTCTTAGATACTTCAACCCAGTAGGCGCTCACGAAAGTGGCTTGATTGGAGAAGATCCACAAGGTATCCCCAACAACCTTACACCTTTCATTGCAAAGGTAGCCATTGGCGAACTTGCGGAAATTGGTGTGTTTGGTAACGACTACGACACCCCCGATGGCACAGGTGTACGCGACTACATCCACGTCGTAGACCTTGCAAAGGGCCACGTTGCCGCAATCGACGGTATCAAGGAAAGTGGTAGATACGTCTACAACCTTGGCACAGGCAATGGCTACTCGGTATTGCAAGTGATTGATGCTTTTGGCAAGGCTTGCAACAAAAAACTTCCATTTGCCATCAAACCACGTCGCGCAGGCGACATTGCAACTTGCTATGCCGATGCATCCAAAGCAAAGCGCGAACTTGGTTGGGAAGCAACCCACGACATCGATGATATGTGCGCATCTCTTTGGAATTGGCAATCCAAAAACCCCAAAGGGTACAAAAACTAGTAGGATGATTGTATATAGCCGAAGCTAGTGGTAAATATGCTTTGATTGTGCTGTAATTTGTTCACTTGAAGGGTAATATGATTTGCAATTCCAGATCAAACAGCTAAATAAAGCTTAAAACACAACAAAAAAAGCAACGAGATGGTTCTCGTTGCTTTTTGTTTTTCAATTTGCTATTACTATTCTTGTTTAGTTTTGTCGCGACGTCTTTTGCGTAGTTTTTCCGTCAAAGCTGGAGCAAATTCTACAATGAAAACTGATGCAACTACCAAAACTCCGCCAACAACAATGTTCCAGCTGAAAGCGTCAATTCCAACAATTATGGAAATAATTGCGCCAATTGGTGTTTCGCAAGCCAAAATGAGAGATGTTTGTGTTGGGGATACATATTTTTGTGCGTATGTCTGAGCATAGTAGGCAAATCCTGTACCAAGCAGTGCAACTATTGCCAACTTCCACCAAACTTTGTCAAGTTGGATTGTCAATGTTGGATATTTGCTGCTTTCAAAAATAAGTGTATAAATGATGCACAGTACCGATGCGACAATCAATTGCAAAACAACCAAGTTGTTACATTCGATTTTGTCGTTTTTCAATAGGTAGTCACTAAAAACAATTTGGATAGCAAACATTGTAGCCCCTGCAATGGTAAGCATTGAGCCGAGAGTTTCTTCCGCGGTGGGCATTTTCCCAATGTTTAGGACAACAAGTCCAACAACAGCTAGTGCAACTGCAACAAACACTGTGTAGTGGGGCGCCTTTTTGTATACAATCCAAGCGAAAAATGGCGTCATAACAAAGTACAACGCAGTAAAAAATCCGCAATGAGCTGGAGTTATGTATTTTTGTCCTGCAAGTTGCAACAAAAATCCACCAAACAAAAGAGTTCCACCAATCACGCCATACAAAATTGTCTTTTTGGTAAGCTTGATATCCTTCCAAAGGACAATAACAAGGATGATTGTACCAATGCCAAATCGCAAAGCATTTTGTAGTCCTGGAACTGGTGCAAAACCATCAACGAGCAACTCGTCGGCTAGCACAAAACCCAAGCCCCAAACCAGCGCTACTACACCAAGCATCACAAGGGATATTATTCTCTTTTTAACGTTTACATTTACCATAATTATTTGCCTTGTTAGTTACGAAAGATAAAAATAACGGCAAACTAAAATATTAGTCTGTCGTTAACGCAAAAAGGCGAATGGACACGGGATTTCTCCCACATTTCCTTTTGATATTCTTTGGTACTATTATATGCTATTTTCGCCAATTTGTCAATAGTAAATACTACTTTTTCAGCATTTATGTCATACCAACAAACTTAGAATTTTTTTGGTGTAAATCGGTGTCGCACAATGCTATAAATATGTTGCATAATTGCAGCGAAAAACTAACACAATACTGTTATTTTTGTTAGTTTTTTAATATTTTTTTGTATTTTCATTGCAAATAAATTGCTAAACTGTTATTATATTATACACGAGGGGAAATACAGCAGTGGTATTTTTGCCATTGCGATTGTGTGTTTTAGCATCTTTTTTTGATGGTGTATTTCCACAAAAATTTACTATTATGGAGGATCTGATGAGATCAAGTGGTATTCTGTTACATATCACATCGTTGCCAAGCTCAATGGGTGTTGGCACCTTGGCGGAAACAGACAAATTTATCAAATTTTTGAAAGCGGCAAAGCAAGAGTACTGGCAAATTTTGCCCATCACTCCAACTGACTTTGTAAACTCACCTTATGCAAGCCCATCGGCTTTTGCGGGCAACACTTTGCTTATCAACGTGGACGAACTGGGCAAGCAAGGTCTTGTTTCCGAGGAAACTTTGGCAAACGCCAAAACTTGCAAAGGTAACGACTACGGCTATGCAATTTGGCACAAAGATATCATTCTTCGCGAAGCGTTTAACAACTTTATCAAAAATGATCCACCAAAGGACTACTTTGAGTTTTGTAAGCAAAACGACTACTGGCTCAACGACTATGCATTGTTCTGCGCATTGAAAAAACGCTTCGATGGCAAGTCTTGGTTGGAGTGGGATGACGAAGATGCTCGCATGCGCAAGTCTTCTGCGATGCTAAAGTACTCCGAAGAGCTTTGCGATGAAATTAACTACGTAATTTTTACACAATACATCTTCTTCAAGCAATGGGCAAAACTCCGCAAAAAACTTAAGAAAAACAACATCAAGTTGGTGGGCGATATCCCCATCTACGTTGCATACGACTCCGCTGATGTTTGGGCGCATCCAGAACTTTTCCAATTGACGGAAGATCGCCGTCCAAGTTGGGTAGCAGGTGTTCCACCAGACTACTTCTCCGCTGACGGTCAACTTTGGGGAAATCCACTTTACGATTGGACAGCAATGAAGGCCTCCAACTACGATTGGTGGGCAAGACGTGTTGCCAAGTGCGCGGAATTGTTTGATGTTTTGCGTATCGACCACTTTAGAGCATTCGATAGTTACTACTGCATCAAGTATGGCGAAAAGACTGCTCGCAACGGTCACTGGGCAAAGGGTATTGGCTACGAGTTTTTGAAGTTTATCCAAGATGGCAATCCAACACTCACCATCATCGCCGAAGACTTGGGCGATATTCCACAATCCGTTTTGCAACTACGCGACAAGTGTGGTCTTGCCGGTATGAAAGTAGTGCAATTTGCCTACGACGGCAATCCAAACAACCTGTTCTTGCCACAAAACTTCGAAGAACATTGTGTTGCTTACCTTGGCACTCACGATAACGACACAACTCTTGGTTGGTGGCAAGCAAGCGACATTTGGACAAGACAAAATGCAATGCGTCTAAGCAATGTTACCGACGAGGCGGACATCTCTTTGCAACTTATCAAGGTTCTTGCGGAAAGTAGATCGGAATTGGTAATCTACTCCATGCAAGACATTGCACAAAACGACACAACACATCGTATGAATATTCCTGGCACTCTCGGTTGCTGGAAGTACATGGCAAGTCGTGGAGATTTCTCTCAAGCAAATGCAAAGTGGCTTGCAGACCTCACAGTAAAAACTAACCGCGCACCAGTGGAGGACTAATGAATAAATTTACTAATTTTTATCAAGGTAACGAAACAGAGGCCTACAAACTATTGGGTTGTCACAAAGTTGCGGAAAACACCTATCACTTTGCTGTTTGGGCTCCAAATGCAAAGGCGGTTTGTGTTATTGGTGACTTCAACAACTGGCTTGTAAATCACAACAAGATGGAACTTGTTGATGGTATTTGGCAAACCACAGTAGAGGCACGCGCGGGTGACAACTACAAGTTTGCCATCACAACACAAGGCGGAAACATCTTGTACAAGGCAGACCCTTACGCGCGTTACTGCGAACTTCGTCCTGGCACAGCAAGTGTTATCTACGACGAAGAGTACGAGTGGAATGACTCCGATTGGCAAGCAAAAATGCTCAAAAAGGATATCTACAAGAGCCCTGTTAACATCTACGAAGTACACGCTGGTTCTTGGCGCCGTCACTACGATGGCAGACTGTACTCCTACCGCGATTTGGCAAAGTACCTTGTGCCTTACGTAAAAAAGATGGGCTACACTCACGTAGAGTTCATGCCTTTGACAGAGCACCCATTTGATGGTTCTTGGGGTTACCAAGTTACTGGCTTCTTTGCGCCAACAAGTAGATATGGCACACCAAACGACCTCAAATACCTTATCGACAAATTCCACAAAGCGGGTATTGGCGTAATTTTGGACTGGGTTCCTGCTCACTTCTGCAAAGATGCGCACGGCCTTATGGAGTTTGACGGCACTTGTTGCTACGAGTCTGCTGACGAACACAAAAAGGAACACAAGAGTTGGGGTACACGCATTTTCGACTACTCCCGTTACGAAGTGCAATCCTTCCTGATTTCCTCCGCAATGTACTGGCTCAAAGAGTTCCACTTTGATGGTATCCGTGTGGATGCTGTTGCAAGCATGCTTTACCTCGACTACGATCGTAGAGAGGGCGAGTGGACACCAAACAAATTTGGTGGTAACGAAAACTTGGATGCAATCGACTTTTTGCGTAAACTTTCCTGTAATGTTTTCCAAGCGTGTCCATACGCTTTGTTCGTTGCGGAAGAGTCCACCGCATTTCCAAAGGTTACTCACCCAACCTACGTTGGCGGTTTGGGTTTCAACTACAAGTGGAACATGGGCTGGATGAACGACACCCTCAGTTACATGCAATGTGACACATTGTGGCGTGGCGACAACCACGGCAAGATGACTTTCTCCATGTGCTATGCCTTTTCGGAAAACTACATTTTGCCACTTTCCCATGACGAAGTAGTGCATCTCAAAAAGAGCCTAATCAACAAGATGTTTGGCGACTACGAAACAAAGTTCCGTCAACTCAAGGCTTACATGGGCTTTATGTATGCTCATCCCGGCAAAAAGTTGAACTTTATGGGTAACGAACTTGCTCAATGGAACGAGTGGAACGAAAACAAAGAATTGGATTGGATGCTTTTGACTTTTCCCAAACACGATAGTCACCGCCAATTCATCATTGATCTTAACAAAACTTACAAAAAGTATCGCGCTCTCTACCAAAACGAAGTGGATTGGGATGGCTTCAAGTGGCTTATCGCCGACGATACAAAAAATAGCGTTCTTGCCTTTGAACGTATTGCAAAAAATGGTAGCAAAATTCTTGTCATCATCAACTTTAGTTTGTACGACTACCACAAGTATGGCTTCTTTATGGATCCGGGTAGTTATCAACTGATTTTGAACAGCGACGAATTTAAGTACAGTGGCCGTGGCGTAGAGGTAGCAACAAACGTTACAACTACCGAAGATGGCTATGCAGAGTTTACAATTCCTGCATCAAGCGTACAATACTACTACATGCCTGCAAAAAAATAATATAACAATGCTTTGGGAGACTTATTACAATGCACAAAAATATTACAAAAACACAACTAAAACAACTTATTGAATTAGCTGCGGAAAAGCAATACGGCGTTAGCGGCAAGGAACTATCCAAATTGCAACTTTACAAGTGCGTTGCACGCGTAGTTCGCGACTTGCTTTTGCAAAAGCGTGCCGACTTCAACCACGAACACAAAGCGCGCACACGTAAACGTATTCACTACCTTTCAATGGAATTTTTGATGGGTCGTTCCTTGAAGAACAACCTTTTCAATATGGAAATGGACGAACTTTTTGCTGACGTCCTCAAAAAACACTACAAAGTAGAACTCAACGACCTCTACGAATTCGAACCAGACGCAGGTCTTGGCAATGGTGGTCTTGGCCGTCTTGCTGCTTGCTACCTCGACTGTCTTGCCAAGGAAGACTTCCCTGTAATGGGCCACTCCTTACGTTTTGAGTACGGTTTCTTCCAACAAAAAATTGTTGATGGCTGGCAAACTGAACTTCCAGACAACTGGTTGCCCGGTGGCGAAGTTTGGCTCAAAGAACGTCCCGACAAGGTACAAGTAGTGCGTTTTGGCGGTTTTGTAAAGGAAATTTGGACGGACAAAGGCCCAATCTACCAACAAGTTAACTGCGACGAAGTGGAAGCATTCCCATACGATATGCTTGTTGATGGTTACAAGGCAAACGCTGTTGGCGTTTTGCGTTTGTGGTCTGCAAGATCTAGAAAACCATTCGACTTTGCTGCTTTTGGTCAAGGCGAATACATGCGTGCTCTCGAGCAACAAGCGCAAGCGGAAATGATCACAAAAGTTTTGTACCCAAGCGACAACCACGAGGAGGGCAAAATCCTTCGTTTGAAGCAAGAGTACTTCCTTGTTTCCGCAGCAATGCAAAACATCACAAGCGACCACTACAAGCGTTACGGCAACTTCGATAACTTCTCTAGTCTTGTTGCTGTACACATCAACGATACTCACCCAGCACTTTGTGGCCCAGAACTCATGCGTATCTTCATCGATGACTACGGATTCTCTTGGGAACACGCTTGGAGCATCGTAAAATCTGTTTGCGCTTACACAAACCATACCGTTATGGCGGAAGCATTGGAGTCTTGGCCACAATACATCTTCCAAAAGTTGTTGCCACGTATTTTCCAAATTATTGTGGAAATCAACGAACGCGCTTGCAAAGAGTTTTTTGACAAAACTGGTGGCGACTTCAAAAAGGTTAGCGATCTTGCAATCATTGCTTACGACCAAGTTCGTATGGCAAACTTGTCCATCATCACATCTCACTACGTAAATGGTGTATCCGCATTGCACAGCGACATCTTGAAAAAGTCTTTGTTCAAGGATTTTGCACAAATTGAGCCAGAAAAGTTCGGTAACGTTACAAATGGTATCGCTCACCGCAGATGGCTTTGCCAAGCCAACCCCAAGTTGACAGGCATGATCACCGACCTTATTGGCGATGGATTCATTACCGATGCAAGCGAACTTACAAAACTCAATGCCTTCTTGGACGACACACAAGTTCACGAACGCATGGCACAAATCAAACTCTCTAACAAACAACACTTTGCCAACGTTGCCAAGGCAAAGAGTGGTGTTATCATCGATCCAAACACGCGTTTTGACGTACAAGTAAAGCGTCTTCACGAGTACAAACGTCAACTTTTGAACGTACTCAAGATCATTTCCTTGTTCCATGACCTCAAGGAAAACCCCGATTTGGACGTTACTCCACAAACATTTATCTTTGGCGCAAAGGCAGCCCCAAGCTACTACCGCGCAAAGGAAGTTATCAAACTTATTTGTTGTATCCAAAAGGAATTGGAAAAATACCCCAAAATCCGCGAAAAACTCAACGTTGTTTTCATGGAAAACTACTGCGTAACCATGGCAGAAGCACTTATTCCTGCTGCGGAAGTTAGTGAACAAATCTCCTTGGCAGGTAAGGAAGCAAGCGGTACAGGCAACATGAAGTTTATGATTAACGGCGCATTGACACTTGGTACACTTGACGGTGCAAACGTGGAAATGCACGAAGCAGTTGGCGACGACAACATCTTTATCTTTGGTATGACCGCTCGCGAAGTAGAAGGCGTTTGGGCAAAAGGCTACAACTCCATGGAATACTACTTCAAGCAACCCAAACTCCGTGCCATCATCGAAGAACTCAACAATGGTTTTGCAGGCGAAACTTTCGAAGGCATCTCCAACTACCTTCTTCGTTCCGCACAAGTTGCCGACCCATACATGTGCTTTGCTGACTTTGCAAGTTACATGGCTACTTACGACAAGATGGATGCTGTTTACCAAGACATGGATGCTTGGAACAAAAAATCCTTAAAGAACATTGCCGAAGCAGGCAGATTTGCTGCTGACCGCTCTGTAAGAGAATACGCACAAAAGATTTGGAGATTGTAATGCATTATATTCAATACGATCCAACAAACACCTTCTACAAAAGCATCGTTGGTGCCGTTGCGGAAGGTCAAAAGTTTGGTATCCGTTTGCAACTTAATCAATGTATAGCCCCCACAAATGTTTTCCTCGTGGTTTATGGCGACGATGGTGTATTTAACCAAGAGTACCAAATGTACCGCGAGGTGGGCAGTGGTGGCTGGGACAGTTACCTTTGCGATATTTCCCTAACCAAGGGGCTTTACTGGTACTACTTCCGCATGGAAGGTGTTCGCTACGAACACTACATCGGTATCGATTGTAACAACAACCCAAGTTTGTACTACGACAACGTTCAACCTTGGCAACTTTCCGTGTACAAAAAGCAGTACAAAGTGCCCACTTGGCTCAACCAAGGCGTGATGTACCAAATCATGCCAGACCGCTTTTATAGTGACGGCACAACTGTTGCAACGGAGGACAAAATTCTTCGCACTTGGGGCGAGCAACCTTTCTTCCGTGACGAAAATGGTGTGGTTCGCAACCACGACTTCTTTGGTGGAAATATCAATGGTATTCGTCAAAAATTGCCATATTTGGCAAGTTTGAACGTAAAAACCATCTATCTCAACCCCATCTTCAAGGCATACTCCAACCACAAGTACGACACCGAGGACTACGAACTTATCGACCCAATGTTTGGTACCTACGACGACTTTGTAGCACTTTGCAAGGAAGCTAAAAAGTTGGGCATCCGCATCATTTTGGATGGCGTTTTCAACCACGTTGGTAGCACGTCAAGATACTTCAATCGTGGCAAAAAGTACGGCGAAGGCGGTGCTTACAACGACAAAAACTCCCCCTATCGCGAGTGGTTCAACTTCGACCAATACAACAACTACGAGTGCTGGTGGAACTTCCAAACGTTGCCACGTATCAAAGCGGATAGCAAGTCCGCCCAAGAGTATTTTTGTGGCAAGGACGGCATTGTTGCCAAGTGGCTAAAGGCCGGTGCATCCGGTTGGCGCTTGGACGTTGTTGACGAAATTGCCGATTGCATGTTGGACAAAATCGTTGCATCCGCCAAAAAGGCCAAGAGCGATTGCGCCATCATCGGCGAAGTGTGGGAGGATGCATCCAACAAGATAGACTACGGTGTGCGCCGTCACTACTTCGATGGTACACAACTCGACTCCGTCATGAACTACCCACTTATGAAGGGTATTGTGGAGTTTGTCCGCTACGGCAACGAAAAGGCCCTTTCCCACGTGGTGTTCAACATCATTAACAACTACCCAACACACGTTCGCAACAACTTGATGAACATTTTGGGCACACACGACACAATGCGTATCATCACACAACTTGCTGGCGAACGACTTGATGATGCCTCCAAGGAAACAATGGCGCGCACAAAACTCACCGACAAGCAATACAAAGAGGGTTGCAAACTCCTTAAAATTGCAACAATCTTGCAGTACACAATGTTTGGTTTCCCCTGTGTCTACTACGGCAACGAAGTGGCAATGGAGGGCTACCGCGATCCTTTCTGTCGTGGTTGCTACCCTTGGGACAAGCAAAACAAGTTGATGTTGGACTTCTACAAGCGCATGGGTGACTTGCGCAACATGCCAGTATTTTGTGATGGCGACTTCCACCAACTTGTGGCGGAAAACGGCGTCTATGCATTTGAGCGCATCGACCAAAAAACACAAACGCAAGTTATTGTTGGCGTAAACCGTGGCTGTCAAGAGTACAACTTGTACCTTGCTGGCTCCTACGAGGATGTGTTTACCGGCCGTCGTTACCACGAGTGGTGCCACCTTCAACCCAACGGCTACGTTGTTTTGAAACGTGTGTACTAAACTCCCCCAATCTTTGCAATAGTGCATGGTTAATATCAAATTTAGATAACAAAAACTCAATTTTACAAAACAAAAAAGACATCGACTCAAGTTCGATGTCTTTTTTGCATTTATTTACTAAAACTAAATATTTAGTATCAATTTTATACTTAATATTGACACGGGGGGGGTAGGTGTATAATACTCTCAACAAACACTAAATTTTATATATCTACAACGAGGTGTATATTATGAAAAAACAAATTTTAGTAATTATTCTATTGGCCATTTTGCTTGTGAGTTGTTTGGCGCTTACAGCATGCACTGGTCCCGAAGGTCCTATCGGTCCACAAGGTCCACAAGGCGAAACAGGACAAACTGGACCACAAGGTCCTCAAGGTGAACAAGGTATTCAAGGACCACAAGGTCCTCAAGGTGATCCTGGCCAAACAGGCCCTCAAGGCCCGCAAGGTGAAGTAGGTCCACAAGGTCCTACTGGTATTAGTATCACAAATGCACAAATTAACGAAAAGGGCGAACTTATAATCACTTTTAGTGACGGCCAAACACAAAATCTTGGTGTAATTATTGGATCAGATGGTGAAAAAGGTGAAACAGGCTCTCAAGGTCCACAAGGCAAGCCAGGTCAAGATGGTGAAGATGGTATCACACCTCAACTCAAAATTGGTGAGGAAAACTACTGGTATGTTTCCTATGACAATGGTGTAACATGGGAAAACCTTGGTGTAAAAGCGGCTGTTCATGATGGCACCGAAGGTCTTGAGTTCTATCCACTAAACGATACAGAGTGTGCAGTTGCAGTTGGTAACGCAATATTTTTGCAAAACATCGTTATTCCATCCAAATACTTAAATTACACAGTTACCACCATCCTTGGTCGAGAATTGTTAGAGAAAGGGGCTTTTGAGAGATGCAATAATCTCAAAAGCATAACAATCCCAGATACCATAACAAGTATTGGTAGTTATGCGTTCTATAACTGTTCCAGTTTAACAAGCATTGTTATCCCAGACAGCGTAACATCTATTGGCTCTTACGCATTCAATGGTTGCAGTAGTCTTACTAGTGTGACTTGCCCTGCAAGCGCTATTGCCTCTTTTAATTTGCAAAATATACAAAATTTCGTTATTACTTCTGGTGATATCCAAGAGGAAGCGTTAATAAGTCGTAGCAATTTGATAAGTGTAACAATTGGCGAGGGCGTTACAAGTATCGGCGCTAAAGCTTTTGATAACTGCAACAATTTGACTAGTATGACAATTTGCAACGGCATAACAAGTATTGGTTCTTATGCATTCTCTGGTTGCAGTGGACTAACAAGTATCACAATTCCAGATAGTGTAACAACGATTGGCGAGTATGCATTCGATGACTGCTCTAGTTTGACAAGTATCACAATTCCAAATAGTGTAACATCAATTGGTTATGGTGCATTCAATAATTGCTCCAGTTTGACAAGTATCACAATTCCAGATAGTGTGACATCTATTGGCGAGTATGCATTCGATGACTGCTCTAGTTTGACAAGTATTACAATTCCCAATACTGTGACATCTATTGGCGAGTATACATTCGACGGCTGCTCTAGTTTGACAAGTATCACAATTCCAAATACTGTGACATCTATTGGTGAGTGTGCATTTTCTAATTGTTCAAATATCGAAAGTATTACCATTCCAAACAGTGTAACAAGTATTGGCGAAGGTGCATTCGAATATTGCGCAAGATTAGAGGATGTTATTTTTGAAGAAGAGAGTAACTTGACCAGTATTGGTAACCATGCATTCAGAGGCTGTGAGGATTTAGAAAGTGTAACCATTCCAAACGGTGTAACATCTATTGGTGAATATGCATTCTCTGGTTGTGTGGATTTAGGAATCGTAACCATCCCAAAGAGTGTTACAAGTATTGGCGACTATGCATTCCAAGGTTGTGAAAGACTTAATAGTATATCCATTCCAAGTAGCGTAACATCTATTGGTGATTCTGCATTCAGTAATTGTACCAGCTTGACAAGCATTACAATTCCAAGCAGTGTAACATCTATTGGTAATTATGCATTCAGTAATTGTACCAGCTTGACAAGCATTACAATTTCAGAAGGTGTAACATCTATTGGAAATCGTGCGTTCTATGGTTGCTCCAGTCTGACTAAAGTTACAATCCCAAGTAGCGTAGTTTCTATTGGTGCTTATGCATTCTATAGTTGTAGTAAATTAACAAGTGTAACATTTGCAGACTCTGATAATTGGTATCGTACATCATACTCTAATATGTCAGGTGGATCTAAAATGACACTTACTGATGCGGAACAAAATGCAAAGTATCTGAAGAGTACTTATTATAACTACTACTGGTACAAAAAAGCTAACTAACAACTAAATAAACAACCCATAGCAAACCAGCGTCATCCAAAAGGATGGCGCTTTTGTTTTGCAAAAACTCCCATCAAATCCCAAATTGGGTATTGTAATCTAGTTCCACTTTTGGTATAATCTAGGTGTAAAAATATGTTTTGCGAGGTAATCGGCATGATTAACTACATCAGCGACAAAAAACTGCTCACACTTTCTAACGGTAGCATTGCCTACGTGTTGTACATCAACGATGCTGGCTATGTGGAAAAGGTGTATTTCGGCAAGGCACTTGCCAATCTTGATGACTTTGCGCAAGTGCGTGATGCCAAGTATTTTACATCCAGCTACTACGACACATCCATTGGCGCACAAAAGATGTACACCGATGGCTTTATGACGGACACCGCCTTGATGGAACTATCTCCCCACGGTGTTTGGGACAAGCATCACTCGGCAATTGTTTTGCGCGACAAATCCGGCAGTTACGAAAGTGACTTTAGATACCACTCTCACAAGATCTACAGTGGTGTGCCAGTGGTTGATGAGCAAATGCCACACGCCAAGGGCGAAAGTGCGCAAACTTTGGAAATTTTGTACAAAGATATGCACCGAGATATTTTTGTTACCGAGTACCTAACAATCTACCCTGATAAAGATATCATTGTTAAGAGTTTTGCTGTGGAAAACAAAACGGAGAGCCAACTTTCGCTACTCAGAGCAATGTCCATGCAACTTGACTTGAGTAGCAAGGACTACACAATGGTAACTTTCCCCGGACGTTGGTCGCGTGAGCGCACCTATCAAGAGCGTACACTTGGCTACGGCACACAACAAGTGAGCAGTAACTTGGGCCACTCTTCACACGATATGAACCCATTTGTGTTTTTGAAGGCGCAAAATGCCACCATGGACTACGGCGAAGTTATTGGTTTCAACCTCATTTACAGCGGAAACTTCCTTTTCCGTGCTGATGTAAGCAAGTACAACTGCACACAAATCAGCTACGGACTTAACGACGAAGATTTTTGCTGGAGTTTGGCAAGTGGTGCGCGTTTTGTAACACCTCAAGCGGTAATTTCCTACTCCTACCAAGGTGTGGACAAAATGTCGCAAAACTTCCACGCGTTTATCAAGCAAAACCTCATCTCCTACAAGGCGGACCGCGACTACAAGCCAGTTTTGTTCAACTCTTGGGAGGGTTGCTACTTCACTTTTGATACCGAGTCGGTCATTTCCTACATCAACGATGCTGTAAAAATTGGCACCGAGTTGTTTGTGTTGGACGATGGTTGGTTTGGCGCACGCAACGACGATACAAGTTCCCTTGGCGATTGGTTTGTGAACAAATCCAAGGTGGATTTGCACAAGGTTATTGACCATTGCAAGCAAATTGGCATCAAGTTTGGTATTTGGTTCGAGCCAGAAATGATCAACCCCAACTCGCAACTTTTCTGTGAACATCCCGAGTACGTTCTTGGCAATTTGGATAACAAACAACTGAGTTTGACACGGAACCAAATGCATTTGGACTTTGCAAATCCACAAGTTGTGGACTGCATCTACAGCCAAATGAAGGCATTTTTGGACGAGTACCAAGTTGACTACATCAAATGGGACTACAACCGCTCCGTTAGCGAACACATTTCCAAGGCGCACGGCACAAACCAAGGGGAAATTTACCATCGACTTGTGCTTGGCTACTACCAACTTATATCTCGCCTAACCAAGGAGTACCCCAACATCATGTTTGAAGGTTGCTCCGGCGGTGGTGGACGTTTTGATATGGGTACGTTGTACTTTGCTCCACAAATTTGGACAAGCGACCAATCTAACCCAGCGGAACGCATGTTCATCAACTACAATACATCACTTGGCTATCCACTTTCCACAATGGGCGCCCACGTAAATGACTCCAAGATGGGTACTTACACAACCAAAGCGCTCCTTGCAATGTTTGGCACCTACGGCTACGAAATGAACCCCAACGTGTTGACTGCTGAGGAAATGGAAGAACTGTACAAAGTGGCGCAACTTTACAAGGGCTACCACAATGGCGTAATTGCAAATGGCACACTTTACCACTTGCTTTCTCCAAACGACAGTAACTTCACTTGCCTTCAATGCGTTGCGCAAGACATGTCCACATCACTTGTGTTGTTGATGTCCAAACTCAGCAACCCCGCAGCACTCAACTTCCTCAAACTGAAAGGCCTTGATCCCAACAAAAAGTACTCCAACAACATCGATAACTGTGTTCACACAGGCGAGTACTACATGCAAGTGGGTATCAATCTTTCGGTAGTGTGGTTTAGCGAATTTACTGCATACCTTGCCATTTTGACGGAAGTGGAGTAGAGTTTGACTAGTAAAAGTTTGTCTAACGAACAATTTGGATGCACTACATTGTCACAAATAACTAGAGTTAAATGGTAAGCGCAATGTGACAAATAATCAGCATCTTAGGGGAGGATACCATCCTCCCGCAAATAAGTAAAACAAAAAGCCGAGAGAATTCTCTCGGCTTTTTGTTTTTGTGTTTGGGAGTTAGTTTTCCGTAACTTTGTTGTATGTTCCGCCAACAAAGTGTGTTGGATCGAATGTGCAGGTGGATTCTTCGTCGAAGTACTCGCCAAATCCAAGGGTAAACATGTCGTCCCCAAGGTCAAAGTCCTCCAACTGGTAGTCGGCCTCTACGGAGATTCCCGATTCCGCAGTGGGCTCGTTTTCGCCATGCATAACGTAGATCAGTGCGCAACTGTGCATTTCCTTGGTGTCCCAGTCTTCGTATTGGGACATTTTGATGGTGCCTTCCACAAATGTACCTGTTGTAGCATTTTCGTAACGCATGTAGATGGTGTAACTTACACCTTGTGGGTCAGAGCAGAAGGAGTTGTTTGCAAAGTAAAAACTGTTGCCAAGTTCATCCACAAAGGTACCATCCAGTTTTGCGCAGTTTAGGTAGTTTGCCTTGCCGTTTTTGTAGGCGGTCTCAGTTGTGCCTTCCTTTACGTATGTGCCAAATGCGTAGGGCATGTTGGACAAGTGGTAGTCGCGCACTGGCACACCGCCGGCTCTAGGTGGATCGATGTGGTAACCTTCGCTCATGATGGTAAATTGATGCAAACCCTCTTTCGTGTCTTCGGTGTAGCACTCGAGATAGTCAAAAATTCTAAATCCATCGTCATCCTTGCCGAAGTTTAACACAAGTGTTAGTGGGCTGATGGTGTTTCCCGGACCTTCGTAGGTGATATGGTGCTCCCCTTGCTTTTTCAAAACGCCATCTTCGTAGTACTTAAAGTTTTTGCTATCAAACTCGAAGTAGGCATTTTGTACATTGCTAAGTTTGTTGTTGTTGCTAACCAAATTCCATTTTACGGCAGTTTCGCCATCGCCTAGATCTACAACGTTTTTGTTGTCGTCAAACATTTCCAGTAGGGCGCATCCGGCAAAGCCAAAGCACATTGTGGAAACAATCAACACAGTTAACAGTGCAACAAGTATCTTTTTCATGATGTATCTCCTTGTTCAAATGCAACTAGTAGTGCAAAAATTGCGTAGTCGTTATGTGTTTATCATTATACCACAACAACAGCGCATTTGCCATACTTTTTTTACAATTTTAAGCAAAAAAGGACTAACAATGTGTTAGTCCAATTTATCTGTGTTATCTACGCAAACATCTACAAGTTTGCCAACTTGCACGTAGCCAATCTTTTTGTAACACTCGTTGGATGCAACGTAGCCACCATTGGTGTACAAAATTGGTATCAAACCATCATCCAATAGCATTTGTGATACTTTGTTCACCAAATTGATGGCGTAGCCCTTTCTGCGATGGCTTGGCAGGGTGTAAACAAATGCAATTTTAGCGTAGTTGCCATCAAGGATTTTATTTACTGTTGCAATGATTTCGTCATTGTCGTCCACCCAAACAAAAAGTTCGTCATTTTGCATGTAGCCCGTAATGATTTTTTGGCAATCTTCCATGGAAAAATCGTGTCCTTCCATCTCGATGGAAGCGTTGTGGTAGTGCATTGCAAGGGTGTCAATTTCCGTTGGTTTTGGCCTGCGCATCTGTCCATCGCACTTGTGGCCGATGGCATTTATTTGGTGCAATTCGTAGGAGAACAATTGCATCTTTTGATGCATTTTCGCGAACACGTGGTGTGTTTTTGATAGTTCTTGGAGCAAATCTTCGCTGATAATCAGGCGGTAATCCCCCTTGTCGAGGAACTCAACTTTTAGGATATCTGCAATCAGTTTTGCGTCCTTTTTGTCATAGGGACGCTTGCACCAAATCCAAACTGGGTAGGGTGCATTGGAGTAGCAAATAACAAAGGTTTGATGGTTGGTAAAAATGTCCGTGCAGTTGAATCGTAAAATCTTTTTGAGCACGGCAAAAGTTACCGAATCATCAATGATGTTTGTTAGCTCGGGGTGTGACTCGAATTTGTAGTGTTGAACGTTTTGTGTGACCATTTGCGCACTCCTTTTTTTGTTGCAAATACTCTACCATATTTATTGATATAAGTCAATACCACAAAGCAAATTGAACACATTGTTGTGCGAGCTTGGCAATAAAAAAGGACCAACACGTTTGTGTTAGTCCTTTTGGTGCGAGATGTGAGACTTGAACTCACACGGTCTCCCACACGCCCCTTAAACGTGCGCGTCTGCCGATTCCGCCAATCTCGCGTTGCCTATCTATGATAGTGCATATACAAAAATTTGTCAATTATTTTTCGCAAGTTTTTTTGCAAAAATTTCCAAATTTTTTACAAACTTTATTTTTGCCCTTAGTCAATCAACGTATCGCTGATTTTTCCGTAGACAGCAGGGGCTTTGTCTTGCCAGGTGCGCTCGATGTATTTGGCAATGTTGCGCGTCATAACGTTAAACTTGATTTCCAAAGTGGTTTTGGTGGGCTCAACAATTTTCAAAATTACGTCGTAGCTTCCATCTGGGCACTTTTCGTAGGTTGCTATGTAGTCTTGACGACGGCGATACTCGATGCGCTTCTTTTTGATGTCGTCAGCGATGATTTGACGTACACTGGAAGGAATGCGCGCATAGAAGTTTTTGAGACACCATCTGCCTTCCGCGGTCAAATCGAAAAGTTCCGCTCCGCCACCCATTGGTACGCTTTTGTAGACAAATCCGTTTTGTACAACATCGTACAAAGTTTGCTTGCAGTTGGTAAAGTCTATCCAGTTGTTTTTGTAACTGCACAAGTCCAAGATGGTCGCTTCGGTCAATGCTGTTTCCATTTTGTCCAAAACAAACAACAAAATCAGCTTGTTAAGTGTGCTATCTTGTGTGATTCCTGCTTGCATAGCCTTTACCTCCCGTCAAAGTGTCAACATTATATAACAAATTTGCATTTTTAACAAGAGTTTTTGCTCTTTTTGTTAAAAATACTTTCAAAAGATTTTGCAATGTGATATAATGTTGTGGTAAAACACAAAAGTGCGAGGTGTAAGGTAATGAGTTCTAACCAATTGGCCGAGTTTACCAATGGTGTAAACAACCTGATTGAAAGCAAACTAATTTTGGTGGACAAAAACATCGCCACCGTTTTGAAGTGTGTTGCAACAACACCGGTGTTGTGTAAGTGTCTTGCAGATACTGTTCAATCAACGTCCTATGCAACGGAGTTTTCTCGTGCAAAAGTGTCTTGGACAACTACCGAAGGACGAGTTATCAACCAACTTAAGCTTCCAGTTGATCGCAACAGATTGTTCTCCTTTGTGGTATGTTTGCTTACCGAAGTGGACAGCGGTCGCAGAAATCTGTTGGACTTTTTGAAGGAGTTTTACCACCCAACCGACTCCAACCTTGGCTACGAAAAGTTCGCTAACGAAGTACTTAAGCCCTTTAAGCAAGCAGGTGTAAGTCTACTTGCCAATGTCGATCCAGAAAGTTTAAGTGGCGAAAACACCGCGCGTGCGGAAAAATTCTTCCAAGCGGAAAATATGTATATCCAATCACAACTATTGAAGGACGTTTTCCGCCAAATTGAGCAAATCAACATCAAGGTGCATTGCGAAGACTTTCCACCAGCAGTAGTGGAGGAAATTTCCATCTTGTGCGAGTACTTCTCCAATGCGTTGTACCTAAAAAATCCCAAAATCTTGTGGGTTGTATGGATTGCCTTCAAGCGCACGGTAAAGCAATACTCTCAATTTGATGCACATTTGGTAAGTATCTCCCAAACAATGGCGCTAATTTTCAGTTAAATTTTGATATTTTGTACTTTTGCCCTTTGTAGTAGTTATGCAAAGGGCAAAATTTATGTTCAAAATGGCAAATTGTATTTACATAGTGGAAATTTAGTGGTATAATACTCAAGTACGCACAATATATTGTGTTTTTATTGTAACTTTTGCAAGATTGGTCAAAAGTCAATCTGCGATCAAATCAAATTTCTTTCAAGTGCTAACGAGGTGACCTATGGCATATCAAAAAGGACAACTTATTTCCGAAGGTAAAACAAAGCGTATTTGGTCAACATCTAGCGACCGCCACGTAATTGCGGAGTTCTACGATGACCCAACAATGTACCACGCAAAGAAAAAGCAATATTTCGAAGGTAAGGGCGTTTTGTGCAACAAAATCAATGCTTTGTTCATGAAATTGTTGGAGCAAAACGGCATCAATACCCACTTTGTGGAGACCTTTTCCGAAAATTCTTGCGTTGTTCGCAAAGCAGACATGGTACCTGTGGAAGTGGTAGTACGCAACTATGCTGCTGGTAGCATGTGCCGTCGTTTGGGTATCCCCGAAAAGACAAAACTAAAAAGTACAGTTTTGGAATTTTGCTACAAAAACGACCAACTTGATGACCCCGTTATCAACGAATATCACGCCTATGCAATGCGCCTTTGCACCCAAGAGGAAATGAACGTAATGTGCTACCAAGCAACACGTGTCAACAAACTTTTGTGCGACATTATGGACCAAATTGGCTTTGTTGTTGCCGACTTCAAACTGGAGTTTGGTCGCATCCGCAATTGGCTTGTTATTGGCGACGAAATAACACCAAACGTTGCGCGTTTTTGGGACAAGGACACACTAAAACGTATTGATAACGATGGTCAAAACCCTGAGTTGGAGTACCAAATCATCCTGGAAAGATTGCAAAAATTGCTAAAATAGTGCCTTTTTGCAAAATTTATTAACAAATGATAGTTTTCGATAAAGCGCCTGTTTTGTCGAAGTTTACCGGAGTAAATATGAAATGTATGTATTGTGGCTGTGAAGACAGCAAAGTTATCGACTCTCGTTCTACTGATGATGGCAAAAGTATCCGTCGCAGACGTGAGTGTATCAAATGTGGCAAGCGTTTTACCACCTTCGAAACGGTTGAAGTAATCCCATTTTTGGTAATCAAGCGTGATGGTACTCGTCAACTGTACGACCGCACAAAACTCAAAAACGGTATTTTGCGTTCCTGCGAAAAGCGCCCAATTTCTATGGCGCAAATTGACGCAGTTGTGGACAGTATCGAAAAGAATTTGTTCAACAGTTTGGAACAGGAAGTAACGTCGCAAAAGATTGGCGACTTGGTAATGGAAGAACTAAAAGTGCTTGACGAAGTTGCTTACATTAGATTTGCCGCAGTTTATCGCCAATTCAAAGATAGTGCAACCTTTTTTGAGGAAATGCAAAAGATCTTTGCTCCAACATCCAACAAACGTAAAAAGTAACCATGCGAAATCTCGAACAAGAACTAAAACTACAACTAACAGAGCGCGAGTACAACATTTTGCAAAACGTTGCCAAAGTGGAACCGGTCGAACAAATCAACTACTACTTTGCGCCAGCGCGTTGTGATTTGAACGTGATGTTGCGCCTCCGCAAAAAGGGGGACACCTTTATTGCTTGCTACAAGCAACGCCTAACTCACGCCAACGGTGTGATGGTCAGCCACGAAAAGGAGTGCGAAGTGGACGCGGGGTATGCTCAAACAATGATTGAACGTGGCATCACCTCCAAGGAAGTTTACACATTTTTCCAAGTGGAAGTTGCCGAAGATTTTTATTGCATTGGCAAACTTACCACTTACCGCACAAAGTTTCAACTTGCCGAGTGGACGTTGGAATTGGACAAAAACCAATATTTTGATCAAACTGACTACGAACTTGAGTGCGAAAGCGGACAAATCGAATCCCTTGCCAAACTCAAAAGTTACCTCACCTACACCTACGGCATTGTAATTCGCCCATCTATTACCAAGTTTGAACGTTTTTTGAATGCAAAAGGCAAAAACTAGGCGAGTTACGGCATAATTTTGTAAAAACTATAACAAAAAGAGAACTAATAATGCAATCACTAAAAAACAAATATAAATACCTAATTTTCGATTTTGATGGAACAATCAATAACACAGCGCCCGGCATCCATGCCACATTCAAAGCGGTTTTGGACAGTTTTGGCGTAGGCTACGATGGTGTAGACTTCGACGACCACATCGGCCCTCCACTAGACTTTTCCTACACCGAACTGCTTGGTGCAGAACGTTGTCAAGAGGGTATCGCGCGTCACGTGAAGGTCTTTGCGGAAACAAACGCAGCGCAAAACAGTTTTTTGTATGATGGTATTGTGGATACACTCACAAAACTAAAGCAGGCGGGCTACATCCTTGGCATTGCCTCAAGCAAGTATCAACCACACGCCATCGAGTCCCTTGCATACCACAAGATCGGACATTTCTTTGATTGTGTATACGGTCAAACGGAAAAACGTGGTTTCAAGGCGGAAGTTTTGCGTCAGCTGATTGCCGATAACGGCTGGGACAAATCCAAATGTTTGATGATTGGCGACACATTCCACGATATGCAAGGCGCACGCGACAACGGTATAGACGGTATGGCAGTTACCTATGGCTTTGGCAAACTCAACGATTTGTTGAAGGCGGAGCCCATCGCAGTAGTGCACTCTCCAAAGGAAATTTTGGATGTTTTGCTCTAAGTATATTGTTTACGGCAAGTCACACAATAAAATTGATAAAAGCTAGTTTCTATCAACAATATTATTCGTAAATCAAACTAAATATCAAACACCAATGGACGGAGTTTTCCGTCCATTTTTATTTAAGAAAATAGTTAGATGTAGGTGGTGCTGGAGCTAGTAATCAAATGATGAATATAATATATTTATAACATAAAGTCTAACAAACTGTAGCATAACGAAAAAATCGATGGCAAATGTGTAAGTATTTGTGCTGTAAGTCTTGAAATTTATTTGTTTTCGTGGTAAAATAACCAACGGGAAAAATACAGTGGGACAGTTTTGTCCCCCAAAAACAAGGAGAAGGAAATATGAAAAACAGAATCAAGCTACTCTGTCTGTTGATAGCATTGCTTGTTGTTTCGTCATGCCTACTTATCGCATGCGAAAAACACGATTGCGAAGCCGACGGACACAAGTTTGCAAATGGCGTTTGCAAGTACTGTGGCAAAGAAGAAGTAACAGGACTTCCCAAAGCAGACAAACCATCTCTCGCAATTCACTACAAGCGTACTGATGGCAACTATGATGCTTGGAAGTACTGGATGTGGGTACAAGGTGGCGGTGGACAAATTTACTGTCACAATGCGACTGATGATTTTGGCGGAATCGCCTACTACGCATTGGATGAAATTGGTGCTGGCGCAGCGACAAAAGGCATTGGATTTATTCCAATTTCTACAGCAACAAAAGAGGGAAGCTCATGGCCATCTGATGCAGTAAAGGACTGCGATGCAGACCGTTTGATCAATTTCGGCGACTACGAGTTGGACGAAAACAACTACTACCATGTCTACATCAAACAAGGAGATGTCAATCTTTATATGGACGCGCAATTCAATTTGCCAGAGCTTGTTCGTACAGCAGTTTTTGAGACTACAACAAGCGTAAAGGTTACTGCTTCTGCAAACGTAACCAAGTTGGAACTTTTGGAAAATGGTACTTCCATTGCAACAGCAACAGGTAATGGTGCAAAAACAATGTCTGTTGAATTCCCAGCGGGACTTGAAGCGGATATCGGCAAAGCATACACGGTAAAAGCTACTTTTGCAAGTGGTAAAGTTACAACAAGTGGTGTTTCTGTAAACACTTTGTACACAACTGACGATTTCAATGCAAAATATGCCTACGAAGGCGACGACCTTGGTGCAGTTCTCAGCGAAGACAAATCATCTACATCTTTCAAGGTTTGGTCTCCCGTTTCCCAAAGCATCAAACTCAATCTCTACAGTTCTGGTCACATTGGTATTCCATACAAGACTGTAGATATGCAACGTGGTGACAAGGGCGTTTGGTACCATACCGAAAACGACAACCTTGCTGGCAAGTACTACACATACACAGTTACAAACAGCAAGTACCCCGAAGGTCGCGAAATTGTTGACCCATACGCAAAGAGTGCTGGTCGCAGCGGTAAGCGCGGTCAAATTGTTGACTTTGACGACCCATTATTGACACCAGAAGGTTGGACAGAGGACTATCTCGAACTTGACCGCAAGTCCATGGTAGTGTACGAAACACACGTTGCTGACGTTACCTCTTCTACAACATGGAACGGCACCGAAGAATACCGCAAAAAGTTCCTTGGTATGATCGAGCCTGGCACAACCTATACTCAAGGTAACGTTACCGTTACAACAGGTTTCGACCACATCAAAGAGTTGGGCGTAAATGCAGTTCAACTCATCCCAATTTTCGACCAAGATAACGATGAACGCAACGTTACATTCAACTGGGGTTACAACCCACTTAACTACAACGTTGTCGAAGGCGCATACAGCACAAACTGCGATGACGGTTACGTTCGTATTCGCGAGTTCAAGCAACTTGTTCAAGCGTACAAGGATGCTGGTATCGGTATCATCATGGACGTTGTTTACAACCACACAAGCAGCAACGTTGGCAACAACTTCGACGTTTTGATGCCAGGTTACTACTACCGTTACAACGCTAACGGAACATCCTCCAATGGTTCCGGTTGCGGTAACGACACAGCAAGTGAAAACTACATGTTCCGCAAGTTTATGATTGACTCCGCATGCTTCTGGGCAAAGGAATACAATCTAGCTGGTTTCCGTTTCGACTTGATGGGATTGCACGACCTTGACACAATGAACCAACTTGTTGAAGCACTCAACGAAATCAATCCTAACATCGTTGTTTACGGCGAACCTTGGAAGATGGGTACAGCAACAACTGCATACCTTGCTTCTCAAGACAATGCCGAAAGATACTACCATGGTTTTGGTCAATTCAACGACCAAGGTCGTGACGCGTTGATCAAGGGCGGTATGAATGCAAACACAGCAAAAGGTTGGATCACAAGTTCTACAGCAAATGCTGGCGATGTATCCAAGATTCTTGCAATGTTCCAAGGTAAGACAAAGTCTGATAGTTACACAGTTACCGATCCAGACAAGACAGTTAACTACGTAACTTGCCACGACAACTACACGTTGTACGACCGCATCAAGGCAGCAGGTATCACAGATGAAACAACAATCAAACAAATGGCTATGCTTGCAAACTCTGTTGTTTTGACATCCAACGGTACGTCATTTATGTTGGCTGGTGAAGAGTTCTTGCGTACAAAGGGTGGCGATCACAACTCATACCAATCCAGTTACAAAGTTAACGAACTTGACTACTCTTTGAAGATCAAGCATTTGGATATGTTCCAAAACTACCAAAAACTCATTTGGCTCAAACAAAATGCAAGTGGTTTGTGCTTGGAAAAACTCAACATGAACGCAAACTTCACAGCTGTTGCATCTTCCAACAACACAGTTATCACTTTGACATTCAAGGGCGAAATTGATGGCGTAGAACGTATCATCAAAGTTATCCATGCAAATGGTGGTGTACCTGCTGGCACAACAACAGACCTTGCTGGCTACACATTGTATCTTGACACTTTGAACATCAATGGCCTCACATTGACAAACGCTACACCAGTAGCTAAGTACCAAACAATCATCGCTTACAAATAACAAGTGATGTGCGCTTGGTTTGTCAAATGACATTCAAACAACTCTAACAAATTGCCCCTGCCAAAAACAGGGGCTTTTTGATGCAATTTTGCAACAAAATTACTGCAAATTGTTTGACAAACCTTGACAAATGGTGTAACATATATCTCGGCCGCATAAATGGGGTTTTTTGTCAAGTCTTGTTTACAAGCACCTTAGTTTAGCGAGTCTCTATAATTATGGGAGGTAAAACACAATGTATGCAATCGTAAAGACAGGTGGAAAGCAATACAAAGTTACAGAAGGTCTTATTTTCGAAACAGAACTTCTTAACGCAGAAGTTGATTCCACAGTAGAACTTGAAGTTGTTTTGGCTGCTGATGAAAACAAAGTTTTCGTGGGCAATGATGCAACAAGCGTAAAGGTTCAAGCAACAGTAGTAGAGCATGGCAAAGGTAAAAAGATCAACATCTTTACTTACAAAGCTAAAAAGAACATTCGCAAACGTCAAGGTCACAGACAACCATATACAAAGTTGAAGGTTACTTCAATCACAGTTGCCTAATGACAGACATCAAAGTTAAACGAATTAACAATTCAATTGTCGAGGTGGATGCCAACGGCCACACTGGCTATGGCGAGCAAGGCGAAGACATTGTTTGTGCAGGTGTTTCCACACTAATTCAAACAGCGCTCCTTGGACTTTTGCAAGTTGTAGCAATCAACGTAAAGTACACCGTCGACGAAAACACAGGCTCACTACGGTTTACAGTTCCACAAAACATAACCCAAGCAGAAAGGCACGATGCCGATGTGGTTTTGAACACAATGCTTTGCGGACTTATGGATTTGTACGAACAGTACTCCGACTACATCAATTTGGAGGTAATTTGATATGACATTTATTAAGTTGCAGTTGTTTGCTCACAAGAAAGGTGTGGGCTCCACAAAGAACGGTCGTGACAGCGAAAGCAAACGCCTTGGCGCAAAGCGTGCTGATGGTCAATTTGCAAAAGCTGGTAACATTCTTGTTAGACAACGTGGTACACATTTCCACCCCGGTAACAACGTAGGTATCGGTAAGGATGACACATTGTTCGCTTTGATTGACGGCGTTGTAAAGTTCGAAACAATCAGAACAAAAAGACAAGTTTCCGTTTACCCAATCGCAGAGTAATCAAACTAGAAACAACAAACTCAAGGACAAACTCCTTGGGTTTTTTATTTTGGCTTTGCTCAAAATGTCTGACTGCTTTTTGATGGCAAAACGACTGTGCAATCTCCAACATTTTGCTCAGTCAAAGACTTTTCAAGTATTATCCTTCGCAACAATGTTGTTCTTGCTTGCGTTTTATCCACCAAATCGCTTACGCTAAACAGTCATCCATTTTTCCATCCATTTTTCGCAAACCCTGCTTTTTCAAAACTCTGACTGCTTTTTGATGGCAAAACGACTGCGAAATGCACTAAATATAAAATATACTTGATTTACCATCAAAAGTGGTGTAAAATGTATCTAGTACAATTAGATTTGAAGGAATCCACAAATGAAACTTCCACTTGCTTTTACATACCCAACAAACACGTTTAACGTCAAGGACACTTTGGAGTGCGGTCAGCTTTTTAGATACAAAAAGTTGGACGAAGTTACCTACGAAGTTTTTTCCCAAGACAAGTATTGTCAAGTGGTGCAAGGGGAAAGTGATGTTTTTGTCTACACCCACGACAAGGACTACTTTTGGAACTTTTTCGATTGCGATACCGACTACGAAGCAAAGGTTGAGCGCATTTCTAAAATTTCGCCACTGATGGCGGAGGCTGTAAACTACGGCAAAGGCATACGCATTTTGAATCAAGATTTGACGGAGATGATATTCTGTTTTATCATTTCCGCAAACAACAACATCAAGCGTATTCAGCTGATAGTGGAGCGCCTTTGTCAAGCGCTTGGCGAAAAAACTGAGTATGGCTATGCCTTTCCAACTGTGGAAAGCATGGCAAATCAAACTGTGGAGTTTTACTCAAGTTTGGGTGCAGGCTATCGCGACAAGTACCTGCTTGCAACTGCGCAAAAACTGCTAAACTACAACCTTGACGCACTCAAAAACATGGATACAGCAACGGCGCGAAAGGAACTTTTGACCTTTATGGGAGTGGGTCCAAAGGTTGCCGATTGCATACTTTTGTTTGGCATGCGACACGGCGACGTTTTCCCTGTGGACACGTGGCTAAAAAAGGTTTACCATCAATATTTTGAGCAAGGTCATGCCGATTACCAACTTTCGTCATTTTTCTGCCAACTTTTTGGCGAAGATGCAGGGCTTTGTCAACAATATTTATTTTATTTTCAAAGAAAAGTATAGACAAATTGTAAAATATCTTGTAAAATATACTAAGCAACCTATGGAGGTGCATTATGCTCAAAGATAGAAACATTGCATTTTTTATTGATTTGTACAACGCAGAAGTGTCCGCGCAATCATTTAGCGATATCCTTGCTCAACTTGAGCAAATGGGTACAATCATCAGCGGAACAATCTACGGTGCTACCGAACGCAACCACAAGGACGTTTTGGCGCAAGCGGACGTTTGTGGCTACACAGTTGTTCGCGGTTCTCGCAAACGCGGTCGCAAGGCTTTTGACCACCGCATCATCGTTGACGTTGTAGACAAAATCAATCACTCCATCGGCATTGATACGGTATGCATTGTTGCATTCCCATCCGACATGGTTTACTTGTATGCTTACATCCGCGAAAGAGGCATCAAAGTTATTTCTTTGAACAACTGCGATGAAGCAACAATGGCGCTTGTTGACGAAACCGTTGACACAGGCAAAGTGGAAACAATCAAGTTGCCAAAGTTCCCTGTTCAACCAAAAGTTGCCCCAGTTGTGGCTACAGTTATCGAAGAACCAGTAGCGGAAGAGCCCGTTGCTCCAGTAGAAATTGCTATTGAAGAGCCTGTTGAAGAACCAGTAGTGGAAACGCCCGCTGAACCTGCTCCAACACCTGCCGAGCCAACAGTTTCTGCAGAAGTATCTCGTATGGACCAACTTCTAAAGGAAATTGATCGCCTTCGCGCTGAAGTGGAAAAGACAACGGTTGCCCCTGTGGAAGTTCCCGAGGCTCCAGTTGAAGAACCTGTTGTGGAAACGCCAGTTGAACCTGTCCCTGTGGAAGTGGTTGAACCTGTTGAAGCCCCAGCAGAAGAGCCTGTTGCTCCAGCGCCAGTAGAAGAGCCAATCGAAACTCCAGTAGAGCAACCATCCCAACCAAGAGCAGCCTACGCCCCACAAGATGATGCAGATCTTCTGCGTAAGATTGAGGAAATGCGCAAGGGTGCAGGTAGCACGGATGATCTCATTGATGAAATCAAAAAACTTTTGGACGATATTGAATAATTAACACAAAATATAAAAACGCATCGAATTTCGGTGCGTTTTTTTGTCGCTATTGCTCCATTTGTTTGCGCAGTTTTTTCAATGCGCGTGTTTCTATGCGAGATATGTAACTGCGACTAATACCCATTATTTTTGCTGTTTTCAGTTGTGTTAGCGGTGTTGATCCTTCCTCGATGCCGTAGCGCAAAAGTATGATTTTTTGCTCTTGTTCTGTTAGGTGCTGGCGGATTGCTTTTAACAAATTGTCGCGCAAAATGGATACTTCCGCTTGGTGAAATACGCTATCTTCCTTCACTGCCAACACGTCCATCAAAGTGTATTCGTTACCATCGCCATCAACACCCAATGTATTTTGCAAATACACCGTGTTTTGATACTTTTTGTTGGCGCGCAAATGCATCAAAATCTCGTTTTCGATGCAACGCGCAAGGTATGTTGCAAGTGTAGTGCCTTTTGATTTTGAGTAACTTTCCACACCTTTGATTAGACCAATTGATCCAATGGAAATCAAATCGTCAAGGTCATTTTTGCCGTACTTTTTGGCAATGTGGGCAACAAGTCGCATATTGTGGCAAATCAGTTTGTCTCGCGCCAATTTGCTTCCATTTTGCATCTTTTCCAGGTAGATGGCCTCCTCTTCGGCGGAAAGTGGCTTTGGGTAACTGCCGTTTGCAAAGTACCCAGTAAAAAACAGTATTTTTCGCAAAATATCAAACAATCCAAACAAATTTTCGCTCCGTTGTATAGTGTATTGTTCATCGACTGAGCAAAACACTCACAGCTTGCCCCTTTTTGATATGCAAACATTTGATAATTTTTTCAATGTGTTGTATAATGTTTGTACAACAATTTTGTAGAGGCGCAAATGAATTGTAACCTTTGTCCACGCAACTGCAATGTGGATAGACAACTTAAAAGTGGTTTTTGTGGCGCAAGTGATGTGCTTATTTCTCGCGTTGCACCCCACATGTGGGAGGAGCCATGTATATCCGGTCAAAAGGGCAGCGGAACAATTTTCTTTGCTGGTTGCAACTTGCGTTGTCGCTTTTGCCAAAACTACGATATCACAGTTGAGACACACGGCGTAAGTGTAACCATCGAGCAACTTGCTGATTTGTTTTTGCACGTGCAAAGTTTAGGTGTTGCCAATATCAATTTGGTAACTGCAAGCCACTTTGCCGACAAGGTCGCATTGGCGCTAAAATTGGCAAAACCACACCTAACAATCCCTGTTGTGTACAATACCAGCAGTTACGAAAAGGTGGAAACAATCCGTCTTTTTGAAGGGCTTGTTGATGTCTATTTGCCTGATTTGAAGTTTTGTGACCAAACGCTCGCCAACAACTTCGCGAGTGCTCCAAACTACTTTGACGTCGCCACAAAAGCCATTGCTGAAATGCGTAGGCAACAACCTGTTGATAGGTTTGACAATGGCTACATGACAAATGGTGTGATAGTGCGTCACCTTGTTTTGCCGGGTTGCGTGGAGGACTCCAAGCGCATTTTGGATTGGCTTGCCAACTTTGATAGTAGCATCCACGTAAGTATCATGTCGCAGTACTTTCCTGCGCGAACTGACGCCTTGTATCCCCAACTGAACCGCAAACTTTTCAAACACGAGTATCAAAGCGTGTGCGACTACTTTGCAAACGTAGGGCTAACCAATGGCTTTACTCAGGATGTTTCATCCGCGACGGTGGACTATCTTCCCGATTTTACCGATGACGATGTTATTGCAATTTTAAGCAATATGCACAAAAAATTTTCCAAGTAGGATTTTTATGAAAAAAACATCACTTTGGCAACTTTTTGCCACGTTTTTTAAGACAGGATTGTTTACCTTTGGCGGTGGCTATGCAATGATAGCCATTTTGCAAGAGGAACTTGTTGACAAAAAGAAATGGATAACAAACCAAGATATGTTGGATATGATTGTGGTGGCGGAGTCTACACCGGGTGTAATTGCTGTTAACACAGCGACATCCGTAGGCTACAAAACCCGTGGCATTTTGGGCGCAATTGTGGCAACACTTGGCATAGTTTTGCCATCTTTTTTGATTATTTCACTGCTTTCGTACCTAATTGACGCATTTCAATCCAACATTTGGTATCAAAGTGCCTTCAAAGGCATCCAAGCGTGCGTAACTGTGTTGGTTATAAACGCTTTTACAAAGATGTTCAAGCAAATTGAGCACGATGTCTACAACTACGTTAGTTTTGTTGTGGCTTTTGCAATAGCCGCCTTTACAAACTTTAGTGTTATCTATCTAATTTTGATTGGCGGAATTTGTGGACTTGTTGTAACTTTGCTCAAACAAAAAAAGTCTAACAAAAAACTTGTTGTTGCCAACGTGCAAGATGTGTCTGATCAAGACACAGAGGAGGTGGACCAATGATCTATCTCTACTTGTTTTGGGAGTATTTCAAAATAGGCTTGTTTACCATTGGTGGCGGATATGCAATGTTGCCTATGGTGATACAAGCGGTGCAAAAACATGGCTGGCTAACATCCGATCAATTGTACAACTTTATTGGTGTTGCCGAGTCAACTCCAGGTCCCTTTGCCATCAACCTTGCCACTTTTGTGGGGACAACAGTAGGCAATGCTCAGTACGGATTTTGGGGTGGTGTTCTTGGTGCGGTGGTTGCTACGTTTGCCGTAGTTTTGCCATCACTAATTATCATCGTAATTGTGTCCAAAGTGTTGGAACGCTTCAAGACTTCCAAGGTTGTTCAAGGTGTTTTGTATGGTATTCGTCCAGTAGTAGTAGGACTAATTTTGTCGGCAATGATTGGTATTGCGCTAAACGTTGTTTTGCCCAATGTCAAATTGACAGACCTTGGTTCGGCAAGTGTAACGCCATTTAACTGGGTATCACTTGTGTTGATGTGCGCATTTTTACCCCTTTCTCGTATCAAAATCAAGGGTAAAAAATTGCATCCCATTTTTATGATTTTGTTATCTGCTGGATTGGGAGTTTTACTATTTGGAGTGCTAAAAATTCCCGGTTAGAGCCTTTTATCACATATTTAATTCAATACAACAGCATAGTTATAACATAATTTCGCAAAAGTGAAATTTCATTCACTTTTTTTGCTATAAAAAATTTATACATAAGTTGCAGATAAATCAAGTTTGTGCTATAATACTTTGTGGAGATTATCATACAAAGGAGGGTTATCTGTGGAATTCAAAGATAGCGTAAAGTTGGCTCGTAAAAAGTTGTACCTTAGCCAAGAAATGCTGGCTAAAGAATTGGGTGTAGCATTTGCCACAGTCAATCGTTGGGAAACAGGCCGTTGCAAGCCAAATTATCGCGCTCAAAAAGCATTTGCAGATTTTTGCAAAGCAAACGGCATCACTTTTGATGAAGAGTAATTGTCTTTACTCAACAGTACACTTTCGATAGTTGATTATCGTAATAAGAAATCCATCGTTTCGATGGATTTTTATTATTTTGTGAACTTTGAACGGTGCTTTGATTGCTTGTTGCAAAAGTGCAAGTAGATTCGTAAACAAAAAAAATAAATGCACTCCAGATTGGAGTGCATTTTTTCTTTGAATAAATATTGATTTTATTAGCCGACCAATGCAAGTACGACAAAGTTTACAAGGTAAAACCCTGCAACAACGTAGATTGTTGGATTAACTTGTTTGCCTCGTTTTGTAACAAGCATAAGTAGTGCGTACACAATCAGTCCCATGCCAAGTCCATCGGAAATGGAGTAGGACAAAATTGTTATTATCACAATAATAAATGTCGTCAAGGCTACAATGGGATCTTTCCAATCAATTTCGCCCAACTTTTTGAACATGGATGAGCCAATGGTTACTAGCGCAAAAGAGGTAACAGGTGTAAGGCCATTGATTGGCGCAAACACAGTAAACACGGGGTAAAGTAGAGTTGACAACGCAAATAACAAACCTGTGACAATGGCAGTTATGCCAGTTTTTGCGCCACTAGATGTGCCAATGGTGGATTCGGCAAGTGGTGTCAAGGTAGACGTACCAAACAAACCGCAAAGTAGTGCTCCAGTTGCATCGGCAAGCATAACTCTTTTGCCACCAATCAGTTGTCCATCTTTGTCCAAAACACCGCTATCCTTGCCAACTGCAATCAATGTGCCTGTGGCATCAAACAAACTAACAAACACCAGTGAAAAAATCACCGCAATGGACGACACACTGGACAATGCTCCTGCAAAGTCGAAACATTGACCGAAATTCTCGCCAAATGCAGAAAAGTTTTCGCCAATGTTGGAGTAGCCTGCACTAAACTGTGGCATGCCAGGCACACCCAACGCACCGAGAATCAGCCCCACAATTACGGTAATACCCATGGTTATCACTAACGAAAGTTTGCCTACAAATCCCTTTGATTGAGATAGTGCAAAGGAAAGTAAAATTGCTCCAAGTCCCAACAAAACCGTCGGATTGTTGAAAGTCTCCAAAGAGGGCAAACCTTTGTCAAAACTGATGATGCCACATCCGCGTAGGCCAATCATAGCAATAAAACCGCCAAGTGCAACGGTAATTGCGCTTTTGATGGAGTTGGGAATGGCATTTACTATCCGTTTGCGCAGTGGCGTCATTGTGATGACAAAGAAAATGGCACCAGAGATAAATATCAAAGTTAGAGCTTCGCCCCAAGTAAATCCTAGTTTGTCTTGAGAGCAAACGGTGTAGGTGATGTAGGAATTCATTCCCATTCCTGCGGAAAGCACCAAGGGGTAGTTGCCTACAAAACCCATAATTAGGCAAGCGATGGCTGAGCAAAGCGCTGTAGCAATAAATATTGCCGTAGTGTTTGTGCCCGGAATACTCCCCAAAATGCTTGCGTTGATGGGCAACACGTAGACCATTGCAAAAAACACAATGACGCCCATTGCTATTTCTCGTCCAATATTAGATCCACGCTCACTCACGTGGAAGTAGTTATCAATTTTTTGTATAAGTTTTTTCATTTTGTCTCCAATTTTGCTTCGGCTGATAATTATACCACAACAATTTGGAAATATCAATAGAGAACTAGTAAAAAAGTGCTATTTATATCAAAAAAATAAAAGAAATGAGCCAAAGTTCACTATTTGACCTAAGTTTTGGTTGTCAATGACCTTTTTGTGTATGGTTTGATGCAATTCGTTAGTAAAATTTGGTCAAAAAAAGAGTATCGCATTTTGGATACTCTTTTTTGTACTATTGGTGTTTTACAATTCTAAATTTGTTGGAGCCACATTTTGGCGCACGATACTTTTTGTCTAGCATTGGTCCGCAAGAGTTGGATCCAACACCACTCATAGCGATATCTAAATTGATGTAGGTAGCGTTGGATTTTTTCAATTCAAAGTTGTGCTTTGCATTTTCTAACTCTGTTGTAGAGTAGGGTAAAACGCTAAAGGAAAATGGCTGTGTTGCCGTTATGGTCATCACGTCATTGATGGTCAACTTTGTACTGCCAAAGTGGCTACCAGTTTCCTGTGGCATCAAGTAGTCGGTAAAGTTGTATTGAGCCGTTGTGTAGTACTCGCCAAAGTCGCTTGCGATGTGTTTGTCGATGTAACTTTCGTATGGGCCGTAGCCATAGTAACTAAACGATTGGTATCCCTTGTCGATGGCAAATTCAAGGCCAATGCGTGGTAAGTAGTCGATGTAGTCGGCAACGGTGTAGTCAAACTGCAAATCGATGCCATTTGCAAAAGGCGTTATTGTAATGGTGTAGTGCAAAATTGGTTGCAAACAGTTCTTGACAAGTCGTCCGCTGTAGATTGTGCTATGCTCGGTTGTTTCCACTTTGTCTAACACTTGTTTGTATCCAACAAACTTTTCCCATTGGTTTTTGACTTCGCGGTCGTTGTCTATGTATGCGCGGAATATGTTGATAGCAAATGGTTTTGTAAATAGCAAGTTGCCAATGGAATTTAGTTTGGCATTGTTATCCATTTGGTAGGGGATTTTTGTAGAAAAATCCACTTCTTGGAGGCTACAAGGAGCAATTGTTGCGGATTCTTCGCGTTTTCCGCCGTAGATTGCTTTTATTTCGCAAAGACTACTTTTGATTTGTCTGTCTGGTGTAACAAGACCATCCACGCAAAAGTTTCCGTCGTGTTCCACTTCGCCAAAGTCGCCCCCGTAGAGGAATTTTGTACCAATTTTAACTGCGTGATCACACCATTCCCAAACAAAAGCACCAGCAAATCTGTCCGACTTGTCAATTTGTTTCCAGTAGTCGTGCGCATCACCGCAACTGTTACCCATGGCGTGGGTGTATTCGCACAAAATGTATGGTCGAGTTTCTTGTTTGTCGGCAAGGTATTCGTCAAAGAAGGATACTGGCGCATACATTTTGCTGACAAAATCTACTTTGTTTGTGTAGTAGTCGGGATGACCCGTCCAAATACTTTCGTAGTGAACAGGGCGCGTGTCCATTTGGTGCAGATAGTCAGCCCCTTGATGGAACATTTTTCCGTAGCCGGCTTCGTTGCCTAATGACCAAATAACAACGCAAGTGCAGTTTTTATCCCTCTCGTACAAGTCAGTTTCGCGGTCTAGCACACTTTCGTCCCAGATGCCTTTGTCGGTGTAACTTTGCCACAGGTAGTAGTCGTAGCCCCCTTGACTTGTTGCAACACCGTGTGTTTCTACGTCTGCTTCGTCCATTACGTAAAATCCAAAGTAGTCACACAGTTGGTAAAACTCCGGTTTGTTTGGGTAGTGCGACGTTCTGATGGCATTAACGTTGGCCCACTTCATCAACTTCAAGTCCTTGATGATATCGGCATTTGTTACCGTTGCGCCCGTAATTGGGTTACTTTCGTGGCGATTGACACCCTTCAGTTTTTGGTGTTTGCCATTGATTTTGAATACACCATCTTCGATAGATACCGTTCTAATTCCCACTCTGTGCAAAATCTTTTCGCCATTTGCATGCAACGTTAGGTCGTACAGATGTGGGTGTTCGGCGCTCCAAATTTTGGCATGCTTGATGACGATTTTTTTGCTGTCACGTGGCAAAATTTCGCCACTTTGACGACCGATTTCGTAACGGATGGCAATGTCGCTCAGGTTTTCGATGTTGACAATGCCGTTTTCGCCGTTGATATCTGTAGAAATCTTGTAGTCTGTGATGTGTGACTTTGGTCTGTTCAGGAGATAAACGTCGCGGAAAATGCCCGTCCAACGGAATTTGTCTTGGCACTCCAAGTAACTTCCTGCGCACCATTTTACAACCACAACATCCAAGGTGTTTGTGCCTTTTGTGACGTGGTTGGTCACATCAAATTCGTTTGTGGAGTGTGCAATTTGACCACTTCCAACGTAGTTGCCATTCAAGTAGAGTGCAAAGTAACTATCTATTCCCTCAAAAACGAGGTAGTACTTGTCGGTGGGATTGGACACATCAAAAGTGCGACGGTAGTGGAAGGTTGGGTTTTCTTGTGGCACTTTTGGTGGATCAAATGGAAATGGATATCTACAATTGAGATATTGAATTTGGTCGTAACCATGCAGTTGCAAACAACTTGGTACTGTAATTTTGTTTGTTGGCGCAACGCTTAAGTCAACTACTGGTGTAGGGTAGGCGCTAACCTTCCATTCGCCATTTAATGATGTAAATCTACTGCTGGACGTTCTGTCAACAATATGATTGGAAAAGGCAAAAATGTCCCCTTCGTCAAAGGGGACATAGTAAGCGCGTGTAGGTTGCGCATTTTCTCTTTTTGTTGACAAAATTTGTTTGGTAAGGTCAATTTTCATAACAATACTCCTCTGTTTCGGTATGAAAACAAATTTTCTCTATTTGTTATTTTGCAAGCTCCGTTGTTTGGGAAATCGCGTTTTCTCTTTTGATTTTTCTCATCATTTTGGTGTACAAAACAACAAAGATTGCCGACTCGATAACAACGCAAATTCCCCAAGAAATTGGGTAGGACATGTACAAAACGTCCAATGCATGGTTTTGAGCAAACACGGTGTAAATCCACAAAATACGCGTTCCGCAAACGGACAAGACTGTTATTATCATTGGGACGGTGGATTTGCCCATGCCACGCAACATTCCACACATAACGTCCATTGCTCCGCAAAGGAAGTAGGTGGTGCCAATGATGGAAAGTCGCAGTAGACCAAACTCCATTGCTTGCTCGACAATGTTTTTGTTGATCAGCATCTTTAGTAGTGGTTCACCAAGCAAGTATGCGCCGGTACCCAAAACAAGTCCAACTGTAATAACACACGATACGCAAGTTAGGCAAATCTTCCAAATACGTTTTTCCTTTTTAGCGCCAATGTGTTGTCCGGTAAATGCAACGGCAGTTTGGTGGAAACTGTTCATGCATGTGTAGACGTAGCCTTCGATGTTGTGCGCAGCGCCGTTTGCTGTGACAACAAGGTAGTCAAAGCTGTTTACGCTAGATTGAATAATGATGTTGGAAATGCTGAACATTGCACCTTGGATGCCTGCTGGCAAGCCAATGCGAATCATGTTTTTGAGTTGCTTGGGGTAAATTTTCATTTCCTTGAGTACAAGTTTGTGTGGTCCATCTACCTTTGTGAGTTGGCGCACAACCAAAATTGCCGAAAGCAATTGTGACATGATCGTGGCAAGTGCAACACCCTCCACGTCAAATTTGCAAACAAAAACAAAAAATGAGTTTAGTGCAACGTTTGTTATGCCGGCGATTGTAAGGTATAACAGTGGCTTTTTTGCATTGCCTACCGAACGCAAGATGGATGCGCCAAAGTTGTAAACAACGTTAAAAGGCACACCGCAAAAGATGATGCGAATGTATGTTACCGATTGATCAATCATATTTGCAGGAGTGTTGAACAGTTCCAACAGCGGTCTTGCAAAAATAAATCCAATTGCGCCAAAAGCAAATCCGCCAATTATAGCGGTGGGGAATGAAGTGTGAACCACTTCGTAAAGACCTTGTTTGTCGTTAGCGCCAAAGTAGCGTGCCACAAGAACTCCGGCACCTACGGATATGCCCATTATCAAGTTTATGGTAAGGTTGTTTAGCGCGTGGGTTGCACTAACTGCGCCACTTGCAGTTTCGCTTGCCGATTTAACAATGATCAAGTCGGCGGTATTGAAAAGTAGTTGCAAAACGCCAGTCGCTATGATTGGTAGGGTGAAAAGTAGTATTTGTTTTAGTAAGTTTCCCTGTGTCAAATCCACAGTTCCGTTTCTTTTTGCAGTTGTTGACATCTATTTGCCTCTATATATCGTAACTCCTATTTTGTAAACGTGGAGTTTGTATTCCAATAATTTGTAACCAAATTAGTTTAGCACCTTTGACATTATTTGTAAAGTAAATAATTTATATATAACACAATGTTATTTGTGCCTGCTCGATATATAGTTGGTCGAATGTCTGCCAAGGTTCAAACATTACAAGGGGTGTATTGTTTGGAAAAGTCGCGAGTTTTTTTGTTTTTATTGAACAAGTTCAAAAAAGTAATTTATGTGAAATATTTGTATAATTTTGGATAATTGTGTACAATTATGTAAAATTATGCGTAAAAATGTAGGAAAATATATTAAATTATTTAATTAAAAAATGTTAAAAAATGTTGCATTTTGTAAAACTATGTGATATAATAAGAAAAAACAACATATGGAGGGATATTGTGTTTACTGCTAGTAGTTCCGTTGCGGATGGATCCGATTATTCAAACGAAATCAATAACTTTGTAGAAGATTTACTTTTGGCTATATCTTTTAGAAATAGTCAAATTGGTCGAGCTTATTTGCAAGCCTGTTTGGTGTTGACATGTATGGACAACAAGCCAATAGTCAATTTGTCGGAAGACATTTACCCTGTGATAGCTAATTACTATAAAACAACAGTAGCTGGTGTATCCAAAGCAATTCGACATTGCTTGATTACCTGCTATAACGATGGCAATCTAAAAAGAGTAAATCGTCTTTTCCGTTGTGAAGTTGTAGGCAACGCTCCGCCAACCAATGCCGAGTTTATCACAACTATGGCAATATTTATCAAAAGATACTTTCGCACCAAGGATGTAGATCGCAGTCGCATTATATCCTGGAACATCTAGGTGCAGTTTCTACAAAATTGTTTTAATAGATGATTTGTATTGCAACTTTCCGCGTAAAATATTGCAAAATGGCTTTGTGTAAACAATTTTATATTTCAATATTAAAACAAAAAATCCGCAACGATCGTTGCGGATTTTGATATTTTGTAGTAAAAATTAGTTTTGCTCTGTCATTGCTTGTCTAATAGCTTCGCAAAGGTTGTTTTGTTCCATCGTGTATGCTTGTTTGATGCATTGGTAAACAGCTTCGGATTTACTGCTACCATGGCCCTTTACAATAGTTTTGTTTGCGCCCAACAATACAGCTCCGCCGTAGTTGTTGTAGTCCATCAAACTCTTGAGCTTCATGACTTCCTTTTTCAAAAGTAGTGCGCCCATCTTGGATACCAAGTTAGCCATAAATGCACGTTTTACAAGTTTGAGCATATTCAAGCAAGCGCCCTCTGTGGACTTGAGGAGTACGTTTCCGTCAAAGCCATCGCAAACAACAACGTCTACGTTACCATCAAGCACTTCGCGACCTTCCATGTTACCAACAAAGTTGATGTTGTTGGTTTGTTTCAATAGTTGGTAGGTATCCTTTGCAAGTTGATTTCCCTTTTCCTCTTCGGCGCCAATGTTGAGCAGTGCAACGCGTGGGTTTTCCACACCGTAGGCCTTTTGCATGTACAAACTACCCATAATGGCGAATTGTTGTAGGTAGATTGGGTCGCAGTCTACGTTTGCTCCGCTATCACAGATGGAAACCAAACCATTTTGGACAGTTGGCAAAATGGGGCAGAAAGCAGGGCGCTTTACACCCTTGATGCGTCCAACGCGCAAAACTGCACCAGCAAGGACAGCGCCAGTAGAGCCAATGCTTACAAGCGCGCGAGCCGTTGGATCGTTTCTCATCAATTCAAACGCCTTATACAAGGAACTTTCCTTTTTGGTCTTGATTGCTTCAGTTGGTTTGTCGTGACAGGTGATTGCATCAGGTGCGTGCAAAATTGTCAAACGACTTTTATCATATTGCTTATCTGCAAAAAAGTTTTCTATTTCTTCCTGATTGCCTACAAGTACAATTTCCACTTCGGGTAGGTTTTGCAAGGCTTTCAAAGTGCCTTCGTAGTTAACAAGTGGGCTATTGTCGCCACCGTAAGCATCAACAACGATTTTAATCATCAGTTTTCTCCTATGTTAGTTTTGTGTGATTGATATACGCCAATCTACATACTAGTTATTTTAGCAGTTTATGACAAAATAGTCAACCCCCTGCTTTCTTTTGGAAAAAAGTTTATGCATAGTTTACCAATTTGTTCAGTATATTGTCCATAAAGATTGTCTAAGGACACATATCACTTGTAATTTTTGTCTAAAACTAGCAAAAAGTTGCCAAAAATATATCAATTTACTGTAAAAATAGTTCACAAAGGTTAAATATTTGTTTACAAATATTGCAAAAAATGCTAAAATATATCCAAAGATGTCTACTAAGGTAGGTTAAGTTTGCTATACAGGAGGAAGATTCTATGGTACAAATTTTACCCGTAACAACTAAAAAACAACGCAAACAATTTGTGGAATTTCCATTGAAGTTGTACAAAAACAATCCTTACTATGTTCCACCTCTCTACGCTGACGAAATGGCAATGTTCAAGGACAACTTTACCTACAACGATCAAACAAAGTCTGCATTTTTCTTGGCTGTTCGCGATGGCGAAGTTGTAGGTCGTATCCACGGCATTTGGCAGTTTGTTGCCAACGAAAAGTGGGGACAATCCCGCGTGCGCTTTACTCGTTTTGAAAGCATCAACGATCAAGAAGTTGCCAACGCGCTTTTGGGCGCAGTGGAAGATTGGGGCAAGTCCCTTGGTATGACGGAGATTGTAGGCCCACTTGGCTACTCCGATATGGAGCGCGAAGGTCTTTTGGTGGAAGGTTTTGACCAACTTGCCACATTTGAGGAAAACTACAACTTTGACTACTACCAAACTTTGATTGAAAACTACGGCTACCAAAAGGACGTAGATTGGACGGGCAACAAACTCTATCTGCCAAAGGGCGGAGTTGATCCCAAAATCAAGGAAATTTCCGACAGAATGATGCAAAAGTACAACCTTCACTTCTGTACCGAAACAAATACCAACAAATTCCTCAAAAAGTACGTAAACAAAATCTTTGCCATCTGGGAAGATACCTATTCCAAGATCTACGGCACGGTGCCATTTAGTAGAAGAGTTATGGATGGCGTGTTGGATCAATTCAAATTGATGGTAAGATGCAAATATGTACCCCTCATTTTGGACGAAAACGACAACGTCATTGCTTTTGGTGTTTGCTTCCCATCCATTGCAAAAGCGGTGCAAAAGTCCGGCGGACGCTTGACAATACCTTGTTTGTTCCGCTTGCTAAAGGCTATCAACAAGCCGGAAGTTCTGGACGTTGCCCTTATTGGAGTTGTTGATGAGTACAAAAACAAAGGTCTTAATGCAGCAATTTTGTATCGCTTGCTTTGCTTGATGGAGGAAGTTGACCACGCCGAAAGCAACCTCATGTTGGAACACAACAACCCAATCCAAAACATGCTCAAGTACTTTGATGCTCCACAACACAAACGCCACCGTTGCTACATCAAACAACTTGGCGAGTAATAGTTTTCAGCACAAAACAGCCCAAAATTGGGCTGTTTTTACATAATAAATGCAAATGCAGTTATTTGGTGCGTAGTTTATTAAATGTTTACATTTATGTTATAAAATACTTTCCTTAACATAAATGTTAGAAAAAAGGAATAAAACACAAAAGAGAAAAGGCAATAAACTATGATAGAAATAAAACAAGTATCTACAAAAAAACAACGCAAACAGTTTGTTGAGTTTCCACTCAATTTGTACAAAAATAACCCCAATTTTGTTCCACCTCTCTACGCTGACGAGATGGCAATGTTCAAAAAAGACTACTTCTACAACGACCAAGCGAAATCGGCATTTTTCTTGGCTTATCGCGATGGCAATGTCGTTGGCCGTATCCAAGGAATTTTGCAAATGGCCGCCAACGAAAAATGGGGCCAAAAGCGTGTGCGCTTTACACGTTTTGATGCCATCGACGACCAAGAAGTAGCATCTGCGCTTTTCAATGCGGTGGAAGAATGGGGCAAGTCCCTTGGTATGACGGAAATCGTTGGTCCACTTGGCTACTCTGATTTGGAAAGAGAAGGCTTGCTTATCGAAGGTTTCGATTACCTTGCAACGTTTGAGGAACAATATAACTACGACTATTACCAAAATCTTGTTGAAAGTTGTGGCTACGAAAAGGATATCGACTGGTTGGAACATCAAGTGCGTAGACCAATAGGCAAGGACGAGGAAATCGAACGCATCAAAAAGTTGAGCGCGCGCATGATGGAAAAATACAACTTGCACTTCGGCACAGCCAAAAACACCGCCGAATTTGTCAAAAAGTATGCCGACAAAATTTTCCGCGTGTGGGACGAGGCATATTCCAACATCTACGGATGTGTACCATTTACCGACAAAGTTAAAAAGCAAATGCTCGAACAATTCAAATTGGTAATTGATATGCGTTTTATTTCGGTAATTTTGGACGAAAACGAGGAACTTGTTGCATTTGGCTTTGCTTTCCCATCCATTGCAAAAGCGGTGCAAAAGTCGGGTGGTCGTTTGACAATCCCATGCCTAATCCGTTTGCTCAAAGCAATCAAAAACCCCAAAGTTTTGGATTTGGCAATTGTTGGCGTTGTAGACAAATATCGCAACAAGGGCGTTAGTATGAACTTGTTTGCTATGATTTTGACCATGTTGGAGCACGACATCGACTTTATGGAAACAAACCTCAATTTGGAAAATAACTACCCAATTTTGAACATGTGGAAGTCTTTTGATACCGTTCAACACAAGCGCCGTCGTTGCTACGTCAAAAAACTTGTTGACGAACCCGCAACTGTTATTGCAGAGTAATGCGACAACTAATTTAACAACAAAATGCACCCCCAAAATTTGGTGGTGCATTTATTTTTGCCAATTTGCAAAATGTTCCATTTGGCACTTGACAACCACGAACAAATGTTCTAAAATATTGGTAACGATTGAAAAAATCTTTGCAACAAATTGGTTGCGCAACTGATGGAGGCAGTTATGGATGTTTTACATTGCGATTTGAATAACTTTTATGCCTCTGTTGAGCAAACAATCAATCCCGATTTGCGTGGTAAACCGGTGGCTGTATATGGCAATCCGAAAACTCGCACAGGCATCATCCTTGCCAAAAACACCTTGGCAAAGAATATGGGTGTAAAAACTGGCGAAGTCATTTGGCAAGCCAAAAAGAAGTGTCCCGACCTTGTTTGTGTGCCACCGCATTTCGAGTACTACGTGCATTACTCCAAAAGGGTGCGCGCAATCTACGAACAGTACACCGACAAAGTGGAGGGTTTTGGCCTTGACGAGTGCTGGTTGGACGTTACCGACAGCAAAATCTTTGGCACTCCGTTGGAAATTGCCGAAAAAATCCGCAATCAAGTGCGCGAAGAAACAGGGCTTACCATTTCCGTTGGCGTATCCTTTACAAAAACCTTCGCAAAACTTGGTAGTGACCTCAAAAAGCCCGATGCCACCACGGAAATTACCAAAGCCAACTACAAATCAAAAGTTTGGACGTTGCCTGTGCAGGAGATGATTTATATCGGCAAGCAAATGCAAACCAAACTAAACCGTATGGGTATTTTTAACCTAGGCCAACTTGCCAAGGCCAGTACGGAGGCGCTAATCAAAACTTTTGGCGTTGTTGGCGAGCGTATACAAAAGTGTGCCCGTGGCGAAGACGCCGAGCCTGTGCGAAACTGCGACGTTCAAAGGGAAATCAAAAGCGTTTCCCACGGCATCACAACCTTACGCGATATGGAAACATTCAAAGATGCCCATCAAGTGATTGAGTTTTTGTCCGATATGGTGGCAACACGCTTGCGTAGGTACGGTTTTTTGTCCAATATCGTGCATTTGGACATCAGGCGCAACAACCTCACGCACGAAAGTCGTCAATGCCACATTTCGCCCACAAACAACTCCGCCGATATCTATCGCACAGCATGCTCGTTGCTAACAGAAATGTGGAGGGCTACCGACGACATGCCACTCAGATCCCTTTCCGTTGGCGCAGGTGGATTGTGTACAGTTGGTGGCACAATGCAACTTGGACTTTTCGACCAAACGGACGAGCGCGCGTTGCAACTGGAACTTTCCGTAGACCAAATCCGCAAAAAATTTGGCTTTTCCGCCATAAAAAAGGCAAGTATGCTAGATTGTGACTTGGTAACGGACAAAATGTTCTCCGAAGAAGACCTGTTGCCTTTCAAACGCTAATTTCAAGTGTGCAATTCTCAAAATAATGTTTTTTACTTTCAAAAATTGCTTGAATTGCGTTGGTTTTTTTGTTATAGTTAAATAAGCGATAAATAAGAATTTGCAGGGGTGAAAATGAAGGTATTTTATACAAGTGAACGAGAAGCATGGCGCGAATGGCTTGCCGATCACTTTGAAACGGAAAGTGAGATTTGGTTTGTTTTTCCGATGAAGGAATCGGGTGATAAGGCGCTTTCCTACAACGATGCAGTAGAAGAAGCACTTTGCTTCGGCTGGATCGACAGTACGATTAAGCATATTGATCCTACTCATCGTGCGCAACGCTTCACTCCGAGAAAGAAAGCCAGTCCTTATTCCCGACCGAATATTGAACGGCTGATCTGGCTTGACGAGCGCGGTATGATCCACCAAAGTGTGAGAGAAGATGTGTTGCCCATCATTCGCGCCCCTTACATCTTCCCAAGCGATATACTTGATGCCATAAAATCAGATATGGTTGCGTGGAAAAACTATGAGAAATTATCCGAGCCATACAAACGCATTCGCGTTGCCTATATAGATGCAGCAAGAAAACGTCCCGACGAGTTCAAAAAACGCCTCGAAAGTTTTATAAAAAAGACTCGTGAAGGGAAAATAATCGTCGGATACGGTGGTATAGATAAATATTATAAATGACAAATTTCAATTTGATGAGCATTTAGGAAAATTAGAATTTGTAGGAGGTTATGTATGCTTGAAAAAATGAGTGATTTCTTTGAGGCAAGACTTGACGGATATGATGAGCATATGATGACTAACATCGAATATGCAAGCGAGT
>JAFQSA010000006.1 GCA_017409765.1 Clostridia bacterium
ACAATTTCGCAAACTATGCTAAAGATTTCCATTGCCGACAACACCAATATGGACGCGATTTTTGCACTACGTACCGAAGTTTTTGTGGAAGAACAACACGTTGATGCCACAATTGAACGCGACCATCGCGACAAAGATGCCACCCACATTGTTGCAACAATTGATGGCAAAGTTGTTGGTTGCGCAAGGCTCTTTTGGGAAGATGGCGCACACATTGGTAGACTCGCTGTCAAAAAGGAGTATCGACACCAAGGTGTTGGAAAGGCCATTTGCCAATATATCATTGACCTTGCCAAGGAACGCAACTGCCACCAAGTGTGGTTGAACGCGCAACTTGTTAGTTACGACTTTTACTTGAAGATTGGTTTTGTGCCAGTTGGCGAAGTGTTTGTGGAAGCGGACATGGAGCACGTCAAAATGGTGGGCAAACTGCACCAAGCAATGGCATGCGAGTGATAATTTTACAAAGAGGGGATAAATATGAAAAAACTTACAACTTTGCTACTTGCACTGCTTATTGTTGCAAGTTGCCTTGCATTTGCCAGTTGCGACAAGGACAAATCCTGCCTAGACGGATACTCGCACCACTTCCAAAATAACGGACGTTGCATGTACTGTCATCAAAATCGTTGCGATGTTTTGGGACACGAATTTATCAACAAGGACTCGCAAACGGGCAAATACTACTGTCACAACTGTGGCACATTCAAGTCGGAAGGCGCATCAATTGCTGATGGCGAATTGCCCATTGGTACCGTGATTGCGGTAGGCGCAATTGCGTTGGTGGTTGGTTTGATTATGCACAAAATTGGCCTTGAATCGTCCAGCGTACTGTTCATACGTTTGCCAATGATTGCATTTGTCATTTTGACATTGGGATGTTTCCTTGCCTACGGTGTGGTTTGTGGTATCATCATGGCTGTATTCTTGGTGTTGTACGTTGTGGGCTCTGTGCGACTAAACCGCAAATATCTTGGATACAACGACTACGTATAGAAAGTCAACAAGAACAAAAATAAATACAACATTTACAGCAAGTTCGTCGAAAGATGGACTTGCTTTATTTGCGGGCGGATATGGAATCCGCCCCTACGATGTTGATATGTTAGAAGTAGAAAATTGATGACGTATCGCAAAATATTTAGTTTTTGATTGCGGGAGGGGCCCCCTACGAGTTCGGCGGGAGTAAACCACCGTCCTACAACACAATTATTGCGGGGCAAGTGGTTTGTGTTGATTTGCGGGCGGATATGGAATCCGCCCCTACGATGTGGAGCATTTTGTTAGTGGTGGTTGGATTGGGTTGGTGGTTTGCGGACGACCAAAGGTCGCCCCTACGATGTTGATAAAAACAAAAAAACTCTGGTAAAATTACCAGAGTTTTTTTTGTATTGTTCATTGTTATTGTCGACGTTATTGTCGATAGAGCAACTGCTAGTTAGCTGTTGCGAAATCGACTACTATTAAAGTACAACGATAAGTGCCATTTCAGCAGCATCTCCGCGACGAGCGTTCATCTTGTAGATTGCTGTGTAGCCACCCTTTTGTCCCTTTTCTTGTGCGATTTGGTCGAACTTGGGAGCATATTCGTTAAACAACTTTTCGATGAGTGGGTGTTTAACGGCCTTTGTACGTACGTTGTATTCGGAACGTTTTTCCTTTGGAAGGCGTGTTTCTTGCAAGTCTGCAAGGTTAGCCATCAATGTACGTCTTGCTGCAAGTTTCTTAGCGCCATCGTTAACAACTTTTACAGTTGTTTCTTTGCCGTTAACAATCTTGGTTTTTTCTACTTCGATGCTATCTTTGTATGTGTTGATAGCAAGAGTGATATATTTTTCAGCAAGTTTTTGAACTTCTTTAGCGCGAGCTGCAGTAGTTTCGAGTTTGCCATTCCACAAAAGTTGAGAAACTTGGTTTTTCAAGAGGGCCATTCTGGCGTCTGTTGCTTTTCCTAATTTTCTTTGTGCTGCCATTTTGCAATTCTCCTATTCATCTTTATTTTTCAAAGATAGTCCGTAACTTTCCAACTTAGCAATTACTTCGTCAAGTGATTTTCTACCAAGGTTTCTAACTTTGAGCATATCTTCTTCGGTACGCTCTGTAAGGTCTGCGACTGTTTGGATGCCTGCGCGTTTCAAGCAGTTGTAACTGCGAACGGACAAATCCATGTCGTCGATGCTCATTTCAAGAACTTTCTTGTGGTTGTCGCTTTCTCTTGGGATCAAGATATCTCTGGAGAAGTTTGCGGACAACTCAACGAACATTTTGATGTGATCCTCGATGATTCTTGCTGCCAAGGAAACAATTTCTCTACCGGAGAATGCTCCGTTAGTTTCTACTTCCAAAATGAGTTTGTCGCGAGTGATGTCTTGACCAACGCGGGCGGACTCAACGGAGTAGCTTGCCTTGTGAACAGGTCCAAAAATAGAATCGATGGGGATGAAACCGATTGGGTAATTGAGTTTGAGTTCTTTGTTACGTTCCTTGTTCTTTTCGATGGAGTAGTAACCACAACCTCTGCCTACGAAAAGTTCCATATCCAATGTACCGCCATCTTCAAGTGTGCAGATGTAGAGGTCTGGGTTGAGAACTTCCACTTCGGAATCGGTGATGATATCTCCTGCGTGAACTTCGCAAGGACCAACTTTGTTGATTGTGATTGTCTTACGGAAGTCATTATCTTCGTTATCTGACTTCAAAGCCAAACGTTTGATGTTCAGGATTATGTCTGTGACGTCTTCTTTTACACCAGGGATAGTTGAAAACTCGTGTTGTACTCCATCAATCTTGAGTCCTACAACAGCAACACCGGGGAGAGCGGAAAGCAAAACACGTCTTAACGCATTGCCGAGTGTGATGCCGTAGCCTCTTTCCAATGGTTCAGCAACAATCTTGATGATGCTAGCATTTTGACCACTTTCTTCAACTGTCATTACTGGTTTTTCTATTTCCATCATTGGACAACAATCTCCTTTATATAAAATTTTTGTTTACCCAAGGGCAAAGCCCAAAGGTGGCTTGCAAAAGATACCCAAAAGTTTGATACCCTTTGCAAAAGGTGTTGCGAATAAGTTTGGATAACCAAACTTTCGCGCGTTTGTCTTTGGAATTATTTTGAATACAATTCGACAATCATGTGTTCTTGGATATTCATGTCAATATCTTCACGTTCAGGCTTTTGAAGAACTTTACCTATAAGTGTTGCAGGATCGAAATCCAACCACTTTGGAAGATTTGCAGGTTTTTTGGATTGTTTGAGTTGTACAAACAATTCAATTTCTTGTTTGTTTTCCTTGATGGAAACAACATCACCAACTTTTACTTGGTAGCTGGGGATTGTTACGCGCTTACCGTTAACTGTGATGAGACCATGGTTAACGAATTGTCTTGCTTGAGAGCGAGAAACACCGATACCCAAACGGTAAACAACGTTGTCCAAACGTTCTTCAAGAAGGATAAGCATGTTTGTACCTGTTACACCCTTCATACGTTCAGCTTGTTCGTAGTACTTGTGGAATTGTTTTTCTTGAAGACCGTAAATTCTCTTTGTCTTTTGCTTTTCGCGAAGTTGAAGACCGTATTCTGTGATCTTTTTGCGAGAGTCAGCATGAACACCGGGAACCTTTGCACGCTTAACGAGAGCACACTTGTCTGTGTAGCAACGGTCACCCTTCAAGAACAATTTGCATTTTTCACGTCTGCATTGACGGCAATCTGCACTTGTATATCTAGCCATTTCACTTTCTCCTTTAACTAAATTCTTCTACGCTTTGGTGGACGGCATCCATTGTGAGCGATAGGAGATACGTCTTGAATCAAGGTTACTTCGATTTCTGCTGCTGCAAGAGCGCGGATAGCAGATTCACGTCCTTGACCAGGACCCTTTACGTAAACTTCTACAGAACGAAGACCGTATTCTTTTGCACCCTTAGCAGCAACTTCGCATGCTTGTTGAGCAGCGAACGCTGTGCTCTTACGAGAACCACGGAAGCCAAGGCTACCAGCGGAGCACCAGGAAAGTGCGTTACCGTTCAAGTCTGTAAATGTGATGATTGTGTTGTTGAAGGAAGCGTGAATGTGAACTTGTCCTTTGTCAACTTTTCTTATGTCGCGTCTTTTCTTGACAATTCTTTTTTGTGCCATTTTAAGCTATCCTCCTATTAACCCTTCTTGCCACGAGAAACGGTACGTTTTGGACCTTTTCTTGTGCGAGCATTTTGTTTAGTGGATTGGCCACGTACAGGGAGTCCCTTACGATGGCGGATTCCACGGAATGAGCCAATTTCAATTTGTCTTTTGATGTTCAATGAAACCTCACGACGAAGGTCACCTTCGACTTGGAGGTTATTTTCGATATACTCACGGATCTTAGATACGTCGTCTTCGGTCAAGTCCTTAACGCGTACATCAGGATTGATGCCTGTAACAGCAAGAATTTTTGTTGCTGTTGTACGGCCAATACCGTGGATATAGGTCAAGCCAATTTCAATACGTTTTTCTCTGGGTAAATCTACACCGGAAATACGAGCCATTTGTTTTTCTCCTTGAATAAATTTTTATACTTTGTTTTGTATATCTTTACACCCAAAGTCAACGCAAGCCGAGTGGAATGATGTTGCGGTTGCCTTTCGAGTGGTTGTAGCCAAAGCTTGTTACAAAGTAACTTGAGCTTGCGGACAAAGATTAACCTTGTCTTTGCTTGTGTTTTGGATATTTTGAGCAAATTACCATAACTTTGCCGTTACGTTTGATAACCTTGCACTTGTCGCACATAGGTTTTACTGATGGTCTTACTTTCATTGTATTCCTCCTTGAAGACGGGCCTTTGCCCATCCACTGTTAAAATTTGTTTTATTGGCCGCCTTTAGAACGCCAAACTATTCTACCCTTTGTGAGGTCGTATGGGCTCATTTCCAACTTAACTGCATCACCTGGCAAAATGCGGATTGAGTGAATTCTCAATTTGCCGGAAACGTAAGCGGTGATTTCGTGGTTGTTTGTGAGTCTTACGCGGAACTCTGCGTTGCGGAGTGCTTCGACTACAACGCCCTCTACCTCAATTACATCGTCTTTTGACATTTAGATTCTCCTATTTTTGTTGGTTAAACTGCCGTAAGGCACTTTTTACTTCGCTATCGAAAACTTTTTTGTTTGTGGAAAGTTTTTCGGCGATGGAATTTAGTACTGTACCGCTGTTGGATACGTGTTTGATGTTTTTCTTTTTTGGGGAAGAGAGTCGCCTCATTCCGCCATCTGCGAGATAAACAAAACCCTTTTTATCCACAGAGATAACTACAAAGTACAGGCCTTTGTCACGACCTTGTTTTGACAGCACTACGCTGCCAACACCTATGTCATATTCGTTCATATATACCTTTTATAAACTTAAAATTTCTATGCCATCATCCAAGATTGCAATTGTGTTTTCGTAGTGGGCAGATGGTTTGCGGTCGCGTGTTTTGACCGTCCAGCCGTCAGAAAGGAAATCTACCTTTTCTGTGCCCATGTTGATCATTGGCTCGATTGCGATTGTCATTCCGGCAGTCAAGCGAATTCCACGGCCTGGAGTGCCAAAGTTGGGGACGTTGGGGTCCTCGTGCATATCTCTGCCGATACCGTGACCTACAAGGTCGCGTACCACACCGTAACCAAAACTCTCGGCATGACTTTGGATTGTGTAACCCAAGTCGCCAAGGCGTGTGATGCCTGGTTTGATGGACTCAACGCCCTTGAAGAAGCACTCTTCCGTAACGTTGATGAGTTGTTGGCACTCGTTGGAGATGTAGCCAACACCAATCGTGCGGGCTGCGTCGCCATGCCAACCGTTGACGATTGCGCCAACGTCGTAGCTTACGATACTTCCCTCGCGAAGAATTTTCTTCTTGGAGGGAATACCGTGAACTACTTCACAATCCACCGAAATACAAACGCTTGCTGGAAAACCATGGTATCCCAAGAAACTTGGAATTGCGTTTTGTGAGATGATGTATTCGTGCGCAAGTTTATTCAGTTCCCATGTGGAGATGCCTTCCCTTGTGTGCTCTTGTAAGAGTTTTAGGACGTCACGCACCACTTGGTTTGCCTTGCGCATTTCGTTAATTTGCGAATTTGACTTGATAAGAATCATTTTTTCAATAGGGAAATAACTCTCGCGTATACTTCTGCAATGGAGCCATTTCCGTCAACTGTTGCAATTTTGCCTTGCTCTGTGTAGTACTCTACAAGGGGCAAAGTTGTTTTGTTGTACACAGCGAGTCTGTTGCGAACTGTCGCCTCAGTATCGTCTTCGCGTACGATCAACTTGCCACCGCATGCAGGGCAAACGTTTGCTCCGTTCAACGTGGACACGTGGAACGTTCCGTTACAATCAGGACAGAAGCGACGGCCGGACAAACGAGCAACGATTGCTTCCTCATCAACATCAAGGTTAACGGCGATATCGATGTTTTGGAATGTGTCCAACGCTGCTGCTTGAACAAGAGAGCGTGGGAAACCATCCAAGATGTAGCCGTTTGCACAGTCTGGCTCAGCCAACCTGTTTTTGACGATTTCGATTGTGATTTCGTCTGGAACAAGTTGACCAGATGCCATGATGTTTTTGATTTGAATTCCCAATGGAGTTTCCTCGCGCAAGTTCTTGCGGAAGATATCTCCTGTGGAAATTTGTGGGATGTTCAATTCGACTGCTAGTTTTTGGGCCATTGTGCCCTTGCCACTACCTGGCGCACCTAATAAGACAATATTCATGTTATCTCAAAAATCCTTTGGAGCCTGAGCCCAACAAACCTTTGTAGTGACGCATTAGAATTTGATTTTCCAATGACTTGTTGAATTCCAAACCAACGGATACGCAAATCATCATACCTGTTGCGCTGAAACTGTTTACGAGTTGTGAGTCCAAACTTGTTACGCCTGCCCAACCCAAGATGGAGAACAAAATGGATGGGATAAATGCGACAATTGCAAGGAACAAAGCACCCCAGAATGTGATACGAGAAATTACCTTTGTAAGGAATTGTGCTGTTTCACGACCTGGACGGATACCTGTGATGAAACCACCGTTACTTTGGATGTTACGGGAGATTTCCATTGGGTTGAATTGAATTTGAGAGTAGAAGTAAGCAAACACGAAAATGAAGATTGCCAACACTACGTTATAAACAATTGTACCCACTACGTTACCTGTTTGAGCAGTCATGTAGTTGTTCCAGAAATTTGCAAAACCGCTTTCTGGCCAGAAAGTTTGGTTAAGCATTGGGACAAAACTCAACAAAGCGTAGGAGAAGATAAGTGGCATAACGCCGGATCCGTTAACTTTGATGGGGATGAATGTGGATTGACCACCATACATCTTGTTGCCCTTTACTTGTTTTGCATATTGAACTTTGATCTTTCTTTCTGCGCCGTCAACCCAAACGATGAAGCCGAACACAAGAATAAGTTCTACAATAAAGATGATTGCTTCGATCCAGTTGCCACCACCAATTGTGTTGGTGAAGGCTTGTGTTGCTGTTGCGATGATACCTACGAAGATGATCATGGAGATACCGTTAGAAACGCCATACTCTGTGATACGTTCGCCAATCCACATACACAACATACTACCAGCAACAAGCATACCTACGATGTAGATACCAAGGATCCATTCGCCGATATCATCAGCAAAGAAACCGGACCATTGTGCACCGAGCCATGATGTGTTTACATAGTTGTAGTTGTTTTTGAATGTGAGGTAGATACCAACAGCACTTACAATTGCCAAAGCAAATGTCATCCAGCGAGTAAGTTTGTCAATTTTTGCTCTGCCTTCTTCGCCTTCCTTGGACCATCTTTCGAGAGCAGGAATGGCTACCGTCAACAACTGAACAATAATTGAGGAGTTGATGTACGGCGAAATGCCGAGTGAAAAGATTGTACCTTGGCTCAATGCGCTACCTGTGATGGAGTTCAACAAGCCCATGATGCTTGTTGTGCCATCTTCGATGGTGATCGCTTGAAGGCCAGGAACAGTGATGTAGCAACCAAGTCTGTAGATAACTACAAACAAGATTGTCCACAAAATTTTGTTACGTACGTCCTTAATCTTAAAGGCATTTCTGATGGTTTCAAACATTATTCAATTACCTCTGCAACTCCGCCTGCCGCTTCGATTGCTGCTTTTGCAGAAGCGGAGAACTTATCTGCTTTTACAGTAAGTTTTTTAGTAAGTTGGCCGTTACCCAAAACTTTTACACCGTTGTTTTTGTTTGTAACGATGCGCAATTCTGCAAGGAGTTCTGGTGTTACAACTGTGCCTTCTTCAAATACGTTGAGAGCGTCCAAGTTTACGATGTCGTACTTAACTGCAAACTTGTTGTTGAAACCGCGTTTTGGCAAACGTCTAGCAAGAGGTGTTTGACCGCCTTCGAAACCAGGGCGAACACCGCCACCGCTACGAGCCCATTGGCCCTTGTGACCTTTACCACTTGTTTTACCGAGGCCACTACCGATACCGCGACCCAATCTTTTGTCGGACTTTACTGCGCCAACAGCAGGTTGAAGTGTATGTATTCTCATTGTTAGCCTCCTACTTTACTTCTTCTACAGTAACAAGGTGCTTTACTTTGAAGATCATACCACGTGTTGCATCGTTATCTGGCAAAACGTTGAATGTACGGATCTTTGTAAGGCCCAATGCTGCTACTGTTGCTTGTTGATCTTTCAAGCAACCATTTGTGCTCTTGATCAATGTTACTTTGATTTGTTTTTGTGCTTGTGTATATGGAGCTTCGCCCTTTTGAAGTTTAGCAGGAAGTTGTTTTTCTACAACATACTTGCCATTGATATAAAGAGGAGCCTTTTTGTTTTCTGCCATTTTCGTTTCCTCCTTAAATTTCTTCTACGCTCTTGCCACGAAGTTGTGCAATGCGTTCTTTACTACGAAGACTTACCAAACCATTGAATGTTGCTTTAACACAGTTAATTGGGTTATTGGAGCCATAGGACTTTGTGCGGATATCTTTGATACCAACAGCTTCCAATACGTTACGTACTGGACCACCAGCGATAACACCGGTACCTGTTTCAGCAGGCATCAAAAGAACTTTACCGCGACCGAATGTACCAATTGTTTCGTGAGGAATGGTTGTATCAACAAGGTCGATTTTTACCATTGCCTTTTTAGCACGAAGTTGTGCCTTTTCGATTGCTTGTGGAACTTCGGCAGCCTTTGCCATACCGATACCAACGGAACCTTTGCCGTCACCAACAACGCAAAGAGCGGAGAAACGCATTGTGCGACCACCCTTTACTACCTTGGTTACGCGGTTAACTGCAACGAGCTTTTTAATAAGACCGTCGTCTTCACGAGTATCTCTTTCGCGACGCTTGCCACCCTTTCTGTCAGAGCGATTGTCGCGGAAGTTACGTTTTTGTTGTGGTTGTTGTTGAGCAGTTTCAGCAGCTGGTGTTTCTGTAGCTACTGCAACTTGTTCTACTACGTTTTCCATTTATTCAATCCCTCCTATTAGAATTTAAGACCGGCTTCTCTTGCGCCGTCAGCGAGTGCTGCTACTCTACCTGTGTAGATGTAGCCACCGCGGTCGAATACAACTTCGCTTACGCCAAGTTGAGTTGCTTTTGTTGCGATATCTTGTCCAACAGCCTTTGCTGCTTCTACCTTTGTTTTGCCTTCCAATGTCTTTGCCAAAGCAAGAGAACTGGATGCGCACAAAGTGTTGCCGTTTACATCGTCAATGATTTGAGCGTAGATGTAGTTTGTGGAACGGTAAACGCAAAGACGAGGCTTAACGCTTGTACCGAATACCTTTTTTCTTACTCTTGCGTGACGTACTTTTCTGTCAGCATTTTTGTTCAACTTATTGATCATTTTCTACACTCCTTACTTACCTGTACGTTTACCAACTTTCAATGTTACGACTTCTTCCTTGTAACGGATGCCGTAAGCATGGTATGGTTCAACAGGACGCTTAGCTTTGATGTTTGCTGCTGTTTGGCCTACAAGTTCCTTGTCAACGCCGGAAACAACAATTTCTGTTTGTGTTGGGCATTCGAACTTGATGCCAGCTGGAGCAACCATTTCTACTGGGTGAGAGAAACCGATGTTCAAGATGAGTTTGTCGCCTTGAACTGCTGCTTTGTAACCAACGCCGTTGATGATAACGTTGCGTGTGAAGCCTTCAGTTACACCCTTTACCATGTTTGCAACCAACGCTCTGTAAAGACCGTGTTTTGCTTGAACGTCACTGTTTGCGCCTTCTGGGCAGATCATGTGGATAACGTTGCCTTCGATTTTGCAACCAATAACTGTTCCAATGTTGCGTGTGATTGTGCCCTTTGCACCAGTAACTGTGATAACGCCGTTATCGTTTGTTACTGTTACGCCAGCAGGGATGGCGATAGGTTTTTTACCAATTCTTGACATGACCTACCTCCTTACCAAACAAACGCGATAACTTCGCCACCAAGGTTTTGGCTGCGAGCGTGCTTGTCTGTCATAATGCCCTTGCTTGTGGACACGATTGCAATTCCCAAACCGTTCAAAACTTTGGGAAGTTCTTCACTCTTTGCGTAAACTCTCAAACCTGGCTTGGAGATTCTCTTCAAACCTGTGATAACTTTTTCGCCACGTGGGCCGTATTTCAAAGTCACCTTCATGGAGTTTTGCAATTCTTTTTCGATAATTTCGTAGCCGGCGATATAACCTTCAGCAACAAGGATGTCTGCAATCGCTTGCTTTGTCTTGGATGCTGGGATTTCTACATCGGCGTGTTTAGCTGTGATAGCATTTCTGATACGCGTGAGCATATCTGCAATAGGATCTGTAACAACCATTGTATTTTACCTCCTTACCAACTTGCTTTCTTAACGCCGGGGATTTCGCCCTTGTACGCTTTTTCTCTGAAGCAAATTCTGCAGATGCCGTACTTTCTCAATACAGAGTGAGGACGACCGCAGATAGAACAACGAGTGTAACCACGAGTGGAAAACTTTGGTGTTCTTTGTTGTTTATTTATCATTGATTTCTTTGCCATATTACACCTCTACTATGCTCTAAAAGGCATACCCAAAGCCTTGAGCAATGCTTTGCCTTCTGCATCGGTTTTTGCTGTTGTAACAAAAGTTACATCAAAACCGCGTGTCTTTTCCACTTGATCGTAAACGATTTCGGGGAAAATGAGTTGTTCACGAATACCCAATGTGTAGTTTCCGCGACCGTCAAGGTTAGTGCCAACACCGTGGAAGTCTCTTACACGTGGAAGAGCGATACTAACGAGTTTGTCGAAGAAAGAGTACATACGTTCACCGCGAAGTGTAACCTTAGCGCCTACTGCCATACCTTTACGAACTTTGAAGTTAGCAACGGAAAGTTTGCTGTTTGTTACCAAAGGTTTTTGGCCTGCAATTGCTTGCAATTCGTTTACTGCCAATTGGAAAGATTTGCTGTTATCTTTTACGTCGCCAAGACCAGAGTTGATAACGATCTTTTCCAAACGTGGTACTTCATTTACGTTTTTGTAACCGAATTCTTTGATGAGTTGAGGAACAACAGTATTTTTATACAAGTCCTTCAATCTGCATACAGTTACTTGATTATTTGTAGCCATTGATATTGTTCCTCCTTAATTATTCTGCCTTTTTGGACTTTCTTGTGGATGCCTTTTTAGCCGCTTTCTTTTCAGCCTTAGCGTCGATAACTGCACCGCACTTATGACAAGTTCTTACGTACTTGCCGTTTTCGCCGAGGACGTGGTTAACACGAGTGGTCTTTTTGCAAACTGGGCAAACAAGTGCAACGTTGGAAACGTCGATTGCGCGTTCGCGTTCTACTTTACCACCTTGTTCTTGAGCTGAACGTGGTTTCTTGTGTTTAGTAACCATGTTGAGACCTTCAACGATTACTGTTCCCTTTTCGGGATTGGTTACGATAACTTTGCCTTGCTTACCACAATCTTTGCCTGTGATAATTTCGACTGTGTCACCGGACCTAACATTCATACTAGCCATTTAACTGTCCTCCTCTTACAATACTTCTGGAGCCAAAGATACAATCTTCATGTAGTCTTTTTCACGAAGTTCTCTTGCTACCGGCCCAAAAATACGAGTTCCTCTTGGTTGTTTTTGTGTATCAATAATTACTGCGGCGTTGTCGTCAAAACGGATGTGTGTACCGTCTTTACGGTTGATGCCATAAGTTGTACGAACGATAACGGCTTTAACAACGTCACCCTTCTTTACAACACCACCGGGGTTAGCGCTCTTTACGCTTGCAACGATAACGTCACCGATGTTGCCAAACTTACGTACGGAGCCACCGAGTACCTTGATGCACATAAGTTCTTTTGCACCGCTGTTGTCAGCAGCCTTAAGTCTTGTTTGTGGTTGAATCACTGTACCGTCCTCCTATTATTTAGCCTTTTCAACGATTTCAAGCAAGCGCCAGTTCTTGTCCTTGGAGAGCTTGCGTGTTTCAACGATTCTTACTGTATCACCGATACCGCATTCGTTAAGTTCGTCGTGTGCTTTGTATTTTTTAGTTGTAGACACTGTCTTTTTGTAAAGAGGGTGCTTATACTTGTTTACTACTGCGACAACGATTGTTTTGTCCATCTTGTTGGAAACAACGATGCCGACTCTTTCTTTTCTGCTATTTCTTTCCATTGAAATTTACCTCCCTTTACGCATTTTGACCTGCTCTTTCACGAAGAACAGTCTTGATTCTTGCGATGTCTTTCTTGACATTGTTAAGCGCAAGAGGGTTTGCAAGTTGACCAGTTGCGTGAGACAAACGCAAATTGAACAACTCTTTCTTCAAATCAGCGAGCTTAGCAATCAATTCTTCAGTTGTAAGTTCGCGTACCTTATTTGCTTTCATCTGTGTTCACCTCAACTTCTTTCTTCACAAACTTGCACTTTACTGGAAGCTTGTGGCTAGCAAGACGCAATGCTTCGCGTGCTGTTTCCTCTGGAACGCCAGCAATTTCGAACATTACTCTGCCTGGTTTTACTACTGCTACCCAATACTCTGGAGAACCTTTACCGGAACCCATGCGAGTTTCTGCGGGCTTTTTTGTTACTGGTTTGTGGGGGAAGATGTCTGTCCATACTTTACCACCACGCTTGATGAAACGTGTCATTGCAACACGGGCAGCTTCGATTTGGTTGGATGTGATCCAAGCACATTCCAAAGCTTGAAGACCAAATTCACCGTAGGCAACTTTGTTACCCTTGTGAGCTTCGCCCTTCATTCTGCCACGGAATTGACGACGTCTTTTTACTCTTTTAGGCATTAACATTATTCAGTTACCTCCCTTTTAGCAGTCTTCTTTTTCTTAGGAAGAACTTCTCCACGGTAAACCCAAACTTTAACGCCGATGATACCAAATGTTGTCAATGCTTCTGCAAAGCCGTAGTCGATATCAGCACGCAAAGTGTGAAGAGGAATGCTTCCTTCGTGATATTGTTCGCAACGAGCAATTTCTGCACCGTCAAGGCGACCTGCTACCATTGTTTTGATACCCTTAGCGCCGGAACGGATTGCTCTACCCATGCATTGACGCATTGCTCTACGGAAGGAAACACGCTTTTCGAGTTGAGCAGCGATGCCTTCAGCAACGAGTTGAGCGTCCATATCTGGGCGTTTTACTTCTACGATGTTGATAGATACAGCAACATCTTTAGCAATTTTTTGAACTTCAGCCTTGATTTCTTCAGCACCTGCACCAGCCTTACCGATCAAAACACCGGGACGACCTGTGTGGATGTCTACTGTAACCTTGCCTTCAGCTCTTTCTACAACGATCTTAGAAATACCAGCTTGGTAGTACTTCTTTTTGAGGAAAGTTCTGATAGTATCGTCTTCTTTGATGAATTTTGCGAAATTCTTTTTGTCTGCAATCCATTTTGCATCCCAATCTTGAATTACGCCTACACGCAAACCGTGTGGATTAACTTTTTGTCCCATTTATCTTTCCTCCCTTTACGCCATTTCGTCCAAGATCACTGTGATGTGACTTGTTCTCTTCAAGATGGAGTAACCTCTACCGCGAGATACAGGTTGCATTCTCTTGAGTGTTGGGCCTTGGTCTGCAAAGCACTCTGCAACGTAAAGTGTGTCTTTGTTCATACCGAGATTTACTTCTGCATTAGCAGCAGCGCTGTTCAAGCACTTGAGTACTGGTTCAGTTGCTGCCTTGTTTGTTGTCTTCAAAATCGCAACGGCATCCTTGTAGCTCTTGCCACGGATAAGATCCAAAACTACGTGAACCTTACCAGGAGCAATGCGGATGTACTTAGCGATCGCCTTGGGGCGTCTGTCCTTGCGTTCAGCACGGTCAAGGGCTTTTGCTTTACTTCTTGTAGCCATCGTTATTCCTCCTATCTGCCACCGCTTGTTTTGCTACCAGCGTGACCTTTGAATGTTCTTGTTGGAGCGAATTCGCCCAACTTCAAGCCAACCATGTCTTCTGTAACGTATACAGGAACATGCTTTCTGCCGTCGTGTACTGCAATGGTGTGTCCTACGAAATCGGGGAAGATTGTAGAACTTCTGGACCATGTTTTAATAACTTTCTTTTCGCCTTTAGCGTTCATTTCTTGTACTCTCTTCAAAAGTACTGGTTGAACGTATGGGCCTTTTTTAAGTGATCTACTCATTGTTTATTCCTCCGATTACTTAGCACGCTTCACAATAAATTTGTTGGAAGCCTTGTTCTTCTTTCTTGTCTTGTAGCCAAGAGCAGGTTTGCCCCAAGGAGTTACAGGACCTGGACGTCCGATTGGAGAGCGACCTTCACCACCACCGTGAGGGTGATCGCAAGGGTTCATTACGCTACCACGAACTGTAGGTTTGATACCCATGTGACGTTTTTTACCAGCCTTACCGATACGAACGATTTCGTGATCGAGGTTACCAACTTGACCGATTGTTGCATGGCACTTCAAGAGAACAAGTCTCATTTCGCCACTTGGCATACGAAGTGTTGCATACTTGCCTTCCTTAGCCATGAGTTGAGCGAAGATACCAGCGGAACGAGCAATTTGGCCACCCTTGCCTGGATTCATTTCTACATTGTGTACGATTGTACCAACTGGGATGTTTTCCAAAGGAAGGTTGTTGCCAACTTTGATGTCTGCATCAGCGCTAGCAACTACTGTGTCGCCAACGTTAAGACCAACGGGAGCGAGGATGTATCTCTTTTCGCCGTCAGCGTAGTGCAACAAAGCAATGTTAGCAGTACGGTTTGGATCGTATTCGATTGTTGCAACTTTTGCAGGAACGGACTTATCGCGTTTGAAGTCGATAATTCTGTACTTGATTCTGTTACCACCACCAATGTGGCGAACTGTGATTCTACCTGTTGCGTTACGTCCACCAGACTTCTTGTTTACAGCAAGAAGGCTCTTTTCTGGAGTTGTTGTTGTGATTTCTTCGAAGGAAGAAACGGACATAAAACGACGTGCAGGAGAAGTAGGTTTATACTTTTTAATAGCCATTTCAGTTTCCTCCGTTATTCAGCCAAACTTTCGAAGAATTCGATTGCTTTGCTGTCTGCTGTCAAATGAACAGTTGCCTTTTTCCAATCGGATGTGCGACCTACTGTTCTGCCTTGTCTTTTTGTTTTACCTTTTACGATAGCTGTGTTAACACTTGCTACCTTTACGCCGAAAACAACTTCTACTGCTTTTGCGATTTCCACTTTGTTAGCAGACTTAGCAACTTCGAAAGTGTAAACTTTTGCAGGAACGCCGGCGTAGCTCTTTTCCGTAAGAACGGGACGCTTTATGATATCGTAGCAGTTCATAGTGAGTAAGCCTCCTCAATTTGCTTGAGTGCATCCACAGTTACGATAACCGCAACGTTGGATACAAGTTGGTATACATTTGCAAGAGTTGCTTCGGTTACTGTGAGCTTAGCGATGTTAGCGCCTGCGCGAGCAACGTCACTTTGGTTGGAAACAACAAGCAATGTCTTTTGGTCGTAGTTGAAGTTCTTAAGGATGTTTGCAACAAGCTTTGTCTTTGGTGCTTCGAGTGCGATTGCATCTACAACAACAAGTTCGCCGTTAGCAATCTTTGTGCTGATTGCGCTACGGAAAGCAGCTGCCTTCATCTTTTTGTTGAGTTTCTTGGAGAAATCTCTTGGCTTTGGTGCGAATACAACGCCACCCTTGATCCATTGTGGAGCGCGGATGGAACCTTGACGAGCGCGACCTGTGCCCTTTTGTCTCCATGGTTTGATACCGCCACCGCGTACTTCTGTACGAGTGAGAGCGGATTTTGTACCTTGTCTTTGGTTAGCTTGGTATGCAACAACGGCTTGATGAATAAGGGCTTCGTTGTAGTCACAACCAAATACTGCATCGTTAAGTTCAACGGAACCAACTTCTACAGCGGAAGTATTATAAACTTTTACTTTCATTGTGGTTTACTCCTTTTTCCTTATTTCTTAACTGCGTTACGAACATACACAATGCTGTTCTTTGCGCCTGGAACGGCACCCTTTACAAGGATAACGCCCAACTCTTTGTCGACTTTTACTACAGAGAGATTCAAAATTGTTACTTGTTCAACACCATAGTGACCTGGAAGGTTTTTACCTGGCATTACGCGGGATGGGCTGGAAATTGGACCCATGGAACCTACTTCGCGGTGAACAGGGCCTACACCGTGGGTTTCCTTAAGTCTGTGTTGATTCCAACGTTTGATAACGCCTGTGAAACCGTGACCTTTTGTGATACCTGTGATATCAACGTAGTCACCTTCTGCAAAGATGTCGCACTCGATTGTTGCGCCTACGTCAAGGTCGCAGTTATCAAGTTTGAACTCGTGGAGATGTTTTACAACAACGCCACTCTTTTTGAGATGTCCAAGTTGTGGTTTTGTAAGTTTACGCTCAGCAACTGTTTCAAAACCGAGTTGCAATGCTTCGTAACCATCGCGCGCTACAGTTTTCTTTTGTGTTACTGTGCATGGACCTGCTTGAATTACTGTTACTGGAACCATAGTTCCGTCTGCAAGGAATACTTGAGTCATTCCAAGCTTTTTACCAATGATTGCTTTATTCATAGATAAAGTTCACCTCCATTTTTATTGTTACAACTTGATTTTTACATCAACGCCAGCTGGAAGGTCGAGTTTTGTGAGAGAATCGATTGTCTTCGCGTTGGGGCTGTAGATGTCAATCAAACGTTTGTAAGTACGAAGTTCAAATTGTTCGCGTGAATCCTTGTATTTGTGAACGGCACGCAAAACTGTTACGATTTCCTTCTCTGTTGGAAGGGGGATTGGACCGGAAACTTTGCTACCCATCTTTTGTGCTGCTTCTACAATTTTTGCACAAGCAAGGTCAACAAGGTTGTGGTCGTAAGACTTGAGCTTGATTCTGATTTTTTGGTTTGCCATTTGTTTGTTACTCCTTTAATAATGTTTTATTTGTCCGAATTGCTTTGACGACAACACTTCCGTGTGTTTCGTGCTGCGGCTTTTAATAAAGCAAACTAAGTTTGCCTACAAATACCGGTGACAGTTTGGTTTTTACACCACTTGAACACCAAATACTGCTTAAAATTTATTCGGTCGCAATGCTCTTGGCACTACTCGGTCGGCAGTGAGTTTTCTGTTGACTTCAGTAACCTCACGCGTCAGTCCTTAATTCGCAGCCTAATTATTTTACCATCAATTGCAATAGGTGTCAAACGTTTTAACGCAATATTTTTGCCACAAATAAAAAACTTTTCAATTATTTTTTCATTTTTGGAATATTGGAAAAATTGCTAAAATAACGGGGTTTTTTTGTAAAACTTTTTGAGTAAACAACATTGGAGTGTGTTTGCATTGCACTCGGCATTGCTATCGCTGTTGCTGGTCTATTGATACTTGGCGCGCGATGCATTCCGCCACACACCTCGCACTCTCGACAGTACAAAACATGCGCCACTACCCCGCCACCGCACTACCCATCCTTACTGCCACTTTACCTCTAGCTGGAAAATAAAACAACCCTTCCTGAATTGCGGAAGGGTTGTTTGAACATAAGCTAAAATTTGGATTATTGGTTGTTGTACAAAATCAAAAAGATAACTGCGATTACCATCAATACCGCGCCGATAATAAGGTATGCGGTAAAACTGCGCTTTTTGTCTTGTTGAGCTTGGCGATAGTCGTAAAAAGTTTTGTACTTTACTTTTGTCATGTCCCTTTTGAGCAAATCAAACAGTTTGATAACACCAAAAGCAATCATATCAAACGTTCCGCCATTAGCCGTCCAAATGAGTAGACCAATACCAAGAACAACTGCGCCTGGCACAAAGAAAGCATTGCACAAATCTTTCAGTAGAAGTTCACCGCTGTGTTGAAAAGAATCTTGCATAAACAACACACACAGCACCGCTGCCAACGAAAGAACAGATATGATGAGATATTCTAGCCATTTTTTCATCTTTTACTCCAACAAACGACCTATCAAGTAGGTCGTTTGCTAATTTGAATATTAGTTGTTTGTGGAATCGCCTGCAAGCTCTTTCTTGTACATTTCAAACTCGGCATCATTACAGTAGATAAAGTGACCAGGAGTGATCTCTTGCATGTAAGGACCTTGTTCGGAGTAGTCATGAGCGGCGATTGGGTTGTAAGTAATACGCTTACGTTGCTTTTCGAATCTTGGGTCTGGCAATGGAATTGCTGACAACAAGGACTTGGTGTATGGGTGCAATGGATGAGCAAACAACTCATCGCTGGTTGTGAGCTCAACAATCTTACCAAAGTACATAACGGCAATTCTGTCGGAGAAGTACTTTACTACAGACAAGTCGTGCGCAATGAACATGATGGTAAGTCCCAATGTTTCGCGAAGTTCGTTAAGCAGGTTGATTACTTGCGCTTGAATGGAAACGTCCAAAGCGGAAATAGGTTCGTCGGCAATGATAAGCTCGGGGTTCAAAATGATAGCACGAGCAATACCGATACGTTGACGTTGACCACCACTAAATTCGTGAGGATAACGGCTTGCGTGTTCAGGAACAAGACCAACCAAGTCCAATACTTTGTAAACTTGTTCATCGATAAATGCCTTGTCTTTGATACCACGAATAATCAAACCTTCGGCAATGATTTCGCGGACGGTCATACGTGGGTTCAATGATGCAATTGGGTCTTGGAAGATCATTTGCATCTTGTTCATGATGCGGTCCTTACCTGCAAGACGAAGTGCTTCCTTGTACTCTGCTTGCAATGCTTTCTTTTCCTCCCCTTCGGGCATGTTAGCAAGCATTGGTTCGTACTTTTCGCGCACCAACTTCTTTTGATGCTCAGCAAAAACCTTGTTGCAGTGTTTGTGATCGTACTTAGCACTCTTGATCAAAGCGGTTTGTTCTTCGATAACCTTGTTGAGGTCGGCATTGATTTGTGCGATTTGTTCGTCACGTTCGGGGGAGGCTGGTTGTTTCTTCAACTCTACAAGTTGAGCATTGGCTTTCGCTTTTGCTTGCTTGATTGTTTCTTTGTAGGTGTTGATACCTGCGCAGATACGTTGACCGTCGAAGTAAACGGAACCACCGGTGATGTCGTAAAGGCGGATGATGGAACGACCAGTTGTTGTTTTGCCACAACCAGACTCGCCTACAAGACCAAAAACTTCGCCTTTGTAGATATCAAAGCTAACGTCGTTTACAGCTTTAAGCTTTTTTCTGCCCATCTTGAAAAATTGCTCAAGATGTTGTACAGACAATAATACTTTCTTTTCTTCTGACATATTACTGTACCCCCTTCTTAGACATTCTTTCAATACGGTCTACAACAATTTTTGGTGGATTTACCTTTGGTGCATTTGGATGCAACAACCAAGTTGCTGCGTAGTGAGTATCGCTAATTTGGAACATTGGTGGTTCTTGTTCGAAGTCAATTTCCAAAGCATACTTGTTACGCGCCGCAAAGGCATCGCCCTTTGGAGGGAAAATCATGTTTGGAGGTGTACCAGGGATTGCCTCCAACTTTTCTGTTGTATCCAAGTCGGGCATGGAGGACAACAACGCCCAAGTGTATGGGTGACGTGGATCGTAGAAAATATCATCGGCTGTGCCGTACTCTACAATCTTACCAGCATACATAACGGCAATTCTATCTGCCATGTTAGCAACAACGCCCAAGTCGTGAGTAATGAAGATTACTGACAAGTTACGTTCTGCCTTGATGCGGTTGATGAGTTCCAAAATTTGAGATTGAATTGTTACGTCCAACGCTGTTGTTGGTTCGTCACAAATCAAGATATCTGGGTTTGCAGCAAGCGCAATCGCAATAACGATACGTTGACGCATACCACCGGAAAACTCAAATGGGTATTGGTTGTAACGGATAGCTGGCTCAGGAATACCAACTTCTTCGAGAAGTTTCAAAGCCTTTGCCTTTGCCATTTTCTTTGTTACTTTGTACACTACTGCAGATGCTTGTTCCTTGAGGTACTCAATCAAAGCAATCACTTGTTCTCTGCCGTTGTAGTTAGCATCGTTTTCGATATCCCTGCGGTAGCTTGCGCGCAAATTGTGGATGATGCCACGAATATTTTTGCGAGCCAAGTCCAAATCAACAAGAGCAGCAGGAACAACTTTCCAATCCACCGTCTTGCCCTTTGCGATAAGAGCGTCGTGTCTTGCTTTTTGTCTATCGTAGCGAGCTTGTTCCTTTGGATTTTTTACAACACCAGCAAAGTACTTGCTGAGAGCATCCTTGATGCTGGATGCGAATGTGTGCTCAACGGAGTTTTTAGCTACTTGCAAATGATCGATAGCATCGTTAACCAACTTGATCATTTCGCCTGCAAGAGCGTAGGTTTGCTTTTTGTCGAGTTTTTCGTTGCGGAAGTATTCCAAAAATTCTTCCGTCTTTACAAGCAATGCCTTTTTAGCTTCGATGCTCTTGTTATGACTGAAAGCCATAGCTTTTGCACCATCATCGATAAAGCCAAACATAAATTCTTCGTCAAGGTATTTGCGAGTCATTTCTGTCAACTCTTCGATAGGCATATCGTCTACGTTCGCTGTTGGATTCTTCATCATGTAGAATCCCAATGTGAAGTAGTTTGGCTTTGTACGCTTAGATGCTGCTTCCAAAATCTCAGACAATTCTTCAAGAGCTTTTACACAAGCCTCGGAGAAAGCCTTTGACTTTGGCAATTTGAGTTCTTCGTTCAAAACAGCAACAATACTGCGAAGTTTTTCGTCCTCAACAACGATGTCGGGGTGGTATGTTTCGGGAATACGTTTGATAACGTCCTTTACAACCTTTTTAACTTCGATAGGTTGTTTTTTGGAATTGAGGAATAGCTGATTTTCTACATCCAGTTGCAGCTCAATAACAGCTCTGTAAATTTCGTTGTAAGCACTTTCTAGTTTTGTGCTGTTGATGCAGAACTTGTCAAAAGTTTCACACTCTTGCTTGTTCTTTTCAATTTCCACCTTGTCGCCTTCGTCAACCATATCCATAAACTTGTTGAGAAGTTGCAACTTCGTGTTAAAGTTATTGCGAGCATTGCGACGACCAGAACTGCTCTTTAGGAGCATCGCCTCTGTCAGTTGTGTACCAACCTTCATGATTGGGTTCAAACTGGACATTGGATCTTGGAAGATCATGGCGATTTTGTCACCACGAATCTTGTGAAACTCTTCTTCGGGAATTTTGAGCAAGTCTTGACCGTCGTAGACGATTTCGCCACCTTCAACAATGGCGTTGCCCGCCAAAATACCGATAACAGCACGGTTTGTTACTGATTTACCGGAACCAGATTCACCTACGATAGCAAGTGTTTCGCCTTTGTACAAGTCGAAACTGATATTGCGTACAGCTTGAACCTTACCACCGGATGTACGGAATGATATGATTAGATCTTTTACTTCAAGTTTCTTTTCCATAATTAATCCTCCGTACCGCGAAGTGATGGGTTGAACGCGTCACGCAAACCATTACCAAAAATGTTAAAGCTGATCATCAACAAAGCAATGAAGATAGCAGGGAAAAGTACTACGTGTGGAGCGGTTGTCATCACCTTTTGACCTTCTGAAAGCATTGTACCTACAGAAGACATAGTTGCGCTGTCAAGGTTGATAATTCCCAAGTAGGAAAGTGATGTTTCGCTGAAGATAACACCGGGGATTACCAAAATTGAACCTGTGATCAATGTACCCAAAGTGTTAGGGAAAATGTGTTTCCAAATGATACGCCAGTCGGTTGCACCCAACGTGCGGGCAGCAAGTACGTACTCTTGGTTTTTGAAACGGTAAAATTGCATACGAACACGGCTCGCCATACCAATCCATCCCGTCATAACAAAGGCAAACAGTAACGCACCAACGACGCCCACCTTTGCAGCTAGGTGCAATTGGAACAAAATGGTTACTACTGTACTTGGGATACCGCTGAGAATATCGGAAATACGTTCCATCGTCATGTCCACAACGCCACCAAAGTAGCCTTCGATTGCACCGTAGATAGCGCCGATTGTAAGGTTGATAGCAGATACCACTACCGCCAAGATAAGACTGAAG
>JAFQSA010000032.1 GCA_017409765.1 Clostridia bacterium
AATGGTACCGCCAACCGACTCTTGGTACGATACCATTTCCACCGTGCACCGCTCCCTTGCGGAAATTCAACAACTTCCACACCAAACATTGGAAATAACCAGCCACGATGGACTAAAACTCAAAGGCATCTACTATCCCAACAACAGCAATAAAACAATGATCTGGATCCACGGCTACACAAGCCATGCCGAACGCGAAAGCGCTTTTCCAAGCTTGTTTTACCGCTCAATGGGTTTCAACATATTGATACCCTACCTTCGCGCACACGGACCAAGCCAAGGCAGATACCTCACTTTTGGCGCATTGGAAACTTTCGATATGCAACTTTGGGTAGACAAAATCAACCAAATGCACCCCGATGGACAAATTTTGATCCACGGTTTGAGTATGGGCGGTGGAATTGCGCTCAATATGTCCGCAACACCAATGCAAAACGTCAAAGGACTTATTGTTGATGCGCCAAACTACAACATTGAACTTGCTTTCCACAACATCGCACGCGAAGTTTTCCGCGAAAACGCCGATATTATTGCGGAAATTGCCCTAAAACGCTTTAACAAACAATTCAAATGCAACGCAAGCGACTTCGACAGCGTAAAAATCCTTTCCCAAAGCAAATATCCCATTTTGCTTTCTGCCGGTAGCAACGAGCATTGCGAAGAACTGTTTGAGCAAATCAAAAATGCCAATCCAATGGAAACAAGCATTGTAATTTTGCCAGGATGCAACCATGGCAATGGTATGTACAAGCAAACAGATATGTACCAAGGGACAATAAAAGACTTTTTGGCAAAGAATTTTGACTAAATTAGTGGTTGTACAATTTGAGTGTCTTAGCAAATAAACATTGCTCGACTAATCTACTAATAGAAAAGGTCAGCTCAAAACCTAAATAACCACACCACTTAACGGTCAATTGTGCCACAAAACTGAAATAACTAACAAAAAAAGGACTTGGAATTTCCAAGTCCTTTTGATTTTCAATAATTATTTTGCGTAGTCACAACTGCGAGTTTCGCGGATAACGTTAACTTTGATTTGTCCGGGGTACTCAAGTTCCGCTTCAATCTTGCGTGCAATTTCGCTTGCAAGCAAAACTGTTGTTTCGTCGTTGACAACTTCCGGCTTAACGATGATACGAATTTCACGTCCTGCTTGAACTGCGTAGGATTTTTGTACACCTTCGAAGGAGTTTGCAATTTCTTCGAGTTTTTCCAAACGTTTAACGTAGTTTTCAAGGGATTCGCGACGTGCGCCTGGACGAGCACCGCTGATAGCGTCTGCTGCAGCAACAATAACTGCCTCTACTGTCATTGGTTCAACGTCGCCGTGGTGAGATGCGATACAGTTGATAACTTCACGGCTTTCCTTGTACTTCTTGGCAAGGTCAGCACCAATTTGCATGTGAGTTCCTTCGATTTCTTGGTCTACTGCCTTACCGATATCGTGGAGCAATGCACCACGTTTTGCAAGGTTAACGTCCAAACCAAGTTCGCTAGCAATGATACCAGCAATGTAGGATACTTCGATGGAGTGCGCCAAAATGTTTTGGCCATAGCTTGTGCGGTACTTGAGGCGACCAAGAAGTTTGATAAGTTCTGGGTGCAAACCAAATACGCCTGTATCAAAGGATGCTGCTTCACCTGCATCTTTGATGGTAATGTCCATATCGCGCTTAACCTTTTCGGTCATTTCTTCAATGCGAGCAGGATGGATACGGCCATCATTGATGAGTTTTTCGATTACAATACGTGCAATTTGACGTCTAACTGGGTCAAAACCGGAAAGAATTACAACTTCTGGAGTGTCATCAATGATGATTTCTACGCCGGTTGCATTTTCCAAAGCACGGATGTTACGACCTTCACGACCGATAAGACGGCCCTTCATTTCGTCACTTGGAAGTGGAACAGTTGTGACTGTTGCTTCCACTACTTGGTCGCTTGCACAACGTTGGATTGCTGTTGCAATGATATCACGCGCCTTGCGTTCGCCTTGTTCGCGCGCTTCCGCCTCGATCTTGCGCACAAGAACTGCCGCTTCACGACGAGCATCAGCAACCATTGCATCAACCAAAAGTTGTTTTGCCTCTTCCTTGGACAAACCTGCAACACGTTCAAGTTCTTGTTGGATGCGTTGTTCGCTCTTGTCGATTTCTTGTTGACGCTTGTTGAGGTCGTTTTGTTGTTGAATGAGTTGTTTTTGTTGGATATCAATTTGGTCGAGTTTCTTCAAAAGCAACTCTTCCTTCTTGTCGAGAGCATCTTCCTTTTGGGAAAGTCTGTTTTCTTGTTTTGTAAGTTCCGCATTGCGCTCTCTAAAAATGCGTTCGTTTTCTTGCTTGAGTTTACGAGCTTCTTCCCTTGCCTCGTTAATGGCTTCTCTCTTGAGTTTGTTTGCTTCTTCGCGAGCGTAGTCCAAAATTGCTTGCGCTTGCGCTTGAGTAGAGCCCACTTTTTTGTTTCGATAATTCTTGTATAGCAAAGCACCAAGTCCCACACCGCCACCAAGGCAGACTATGCAGGAAATAATGGTGATGATCGTCAAAGAAGTCACATCTAGGGCAAGGAGTTGATTTAGCATAAGCATGCAAATACCTCCTGATTAGTTATCTAGTGGATATGGCCATAAGCAAACCAATTTACCACGATATTATTATACAATATACTCGCGCCATTGTCAACCCCTATTCAAAATTTAGACGATACAAATATTTGACGAATTTTGCAACATTTTGTAGTCAAAAATGGCAAAAATTAGATATTATGTCTGTCAAAGTATTATATATTTTGCCAAATTCTTAATTAGACAGGTCAAATTATTGCAATTTCACAAAGTTTCCTGAGCAATGCATAGAAAAATGATGCTTCTCACACCCCTCCAAAATTTCGCTAGTATTTGATGTGTTCGCAAGCAAATTGCTACTCTACACCCAAAAAAAATTAGTCGCTGATACCAAAAATTCTAATCAAATTTATTTACAGTAAAAAGGCACAAACCCTATCGATACTTTTTGCAACACAAAAGGGACTGACAATTCGTCAATCCCTTTTGCACTACACTCCAAATTTGGAGAAATTATTCTTCTTCTGCAGGAGGATTTAGTTCCGCCTTTACAGTTGCTTGGATGGATTCCATAATTTCTGGATGCGCCTCCAACCATGCTTTTGCCTTTTCGCGACCTTGAGCAATCTTTTCGCCATTGTAACTAAACCAAGAACCACTCTTCTCGATAAGTCCGCGCTCTACCGCTGCATCCAAAATGCAAGCAGAGTTGGAAATACCTTTACCAAAGATAATTTCGAATTCGGCGGTTTTGAAAGGAGGTGCGACCTTGTTCTTTACAACCTTTACGCGAGTTTTGCTACCAACAATGTCCGATCCATCCTTAACTTGGTCAACACGTCTAACGTCCAAACGAACGCTGGAGTAGAATTTGAGCGCCTTACCACCTGTTGTTGTTTCGGGGCTACCAAACATAACGCCAATTTTGTCACGAAGTTGGTTGATAAAGATGATGCAAGTGTTGGATTTGTTACCAATTGCAACAAGCTTACGCAATGCTTGAGACATCAAGCGCGCTTGAACACCCATGTGACTTTCGCCCATGTCGCCTTCAAGTTCGGATTTTGGTGTCAATGCAGCAACAGAGTCCACAACAATGAGGTCAACAGCGTTACTACGAACAAGGTATTCCAAAATGTCCAACGCTTGTTCACCACTATCTGGTTGAGAGATGTACAATTCGTCAAGGTTGATACCAAGATTCTTTGCGTAAACTGGATCCAATGCTTGTTCAGCATCGATAAATGCCGCTGTACCGCCCATTTTTTGAACCTGTGCGATAACGTGCAATGTTACGGTTGTTTTACCTGATGCTTCTGGTCCATAGATTTCGATAATGCGTCCCTTTGGCAAACCGCCAATACCAAGCGCAAGGTCGAGTGTCAAACATCCTGTTGGAATAACTTCGATATTGCGAGTTGCAGCGTAGCTACCAAGTTTCATGATGGAGCCCTTACCAAATTCCTTTTCAATTTGCAATATGGTTTGCTCTAGGGCCTTTTTCTTATCATCTGTCATTGTAGTGTTCTCCTATGTTTTTGTAATCTAATTATATACCATCTGCAATAAAATTGCAAGCGTTTTAGAATATTTGTTCTAAATTATTATTTAATAGTTTTGATAACCAAATACAATGCTGTGTTTGTTACCAAAGCGCGGATTGTGTTACGGTCGCCGGCATACATCGTTTTGTGCACCTTCACCCCCAAACGATTACCAACAGCAATATACGCAAGTCCAACGGGTGTTTTGCCAGTTGGATCTGGGCCCGCAAAGCCAGTTGTTGCAACAACAATATCTGTACCATTGGCCTTTAGCCCCTCCGCCATAGCCTTGGCAACTTGTGGCGATACAGCGCCATACTCGTCAATGACGTGAGGAGATATACCCAAACGCTTACTTTTTGCTACACTGGAATAGGTAACAGCCCCTTCGTAGAGTACCGCGCTAGAGCCTGGCACATCCACAATTGAAGATGCAATCATACCACCTGTGATGGACTCAGCAGTGGAAATCGTGATGTTAACCTGACTGAGCAACTCCACCACCGTTTCCGCCAAAGACTTGTCAGCATTTGCATAAATAGAATCGCCAAACAATCTTGTGAACTGATCTAACACGTCCTTGATGACTTTTTGAGAAGTCTTTGCAGGGAACAGCAAAGTAATTCGACTATCTAGATTGTCCGTTATAGCAGAGTATTGAGCGGTTTTTGGCAAGGATGACAATGTTTTTGCTATGCTTTCTTCGCTGAATCCAAACACTTTGAATACATACTTTGTTTTACCAACTTGATCACGCAAAAGCATCTTTGCAATATACTCGGCATAGATAACTTGGCACTCACGCTTGTCGTCAGGCAAAATGTATACGTGTTTTTTGTTGTACTCTCCGTGACAACCACATTGATATCCAAAAACTGGACCGTAGTGAATGAACGTTTCCGGTATGGTGCAAATCTTATCTAAAACGTGTTGCGCAGGAATTGGAATGTTTACAAAGTTGCAGTAGTCAGCAATTGCTTTTTCTGCATAGTTGTCGTAAAACATAGTTAGACCAAATGTATCCGCAAACAACGCAGAGTAATCTCCAACGTTGCCAACCATCACGATATCATCACTTTGGACGGCAGAAGAAATGTAGCTGCGTGCAGATTTGTCACTTTGCGTCACCAACAAGTCGAACAAAATTCCATCAAGACACAGTTTGTCGCACAAAAATTGCACCGCTTGGCTATGATGTTTTGTAAGTAGTTTTATCATTTGTCACTAAATACCTTTCTGTTTTGTACTATATAAACAATTCCCGATGCAACGGTCATAACAATTGACAGCGCAAACAAAATTGCGCCCACCCATGAGAAAATGTCGTAGAGTGCTTGGATTGCTTGTAGATTTGGCTGATACATGCTCACTAGTGACATAGTATCCAATATTCTACCAAAGCCCTCTGTTGCAAACAAAATTGGAAGACTAACGTTAAGCATAACCGTCTTGATTTTGCCATAGATATTTGCTTGCACCACTTTGCCTTGAGATGCAGCAATCAATCTTACAGCATCAATAAGCAACTCACGCGATAGCACCAACGCTCCACTAACGGCAAAAATAACATGACCGCTAAACATTTGCTTTTCAAGATAGGCATAGCCCATCAATGGATATCCGCCAATGTTGTGGCGCAATGGGTTGGAAACAGCAATGCAAAACAATGCCGCACAAACAAGGATTTTGTCTGCAATTGGATCCAAAAGCTTTCCAAGATTGGTAACAAGATTGTACTTGCGAGCAATGTAGCCATCCAAAAAGTCAGTTATTGCAGCCAAAGCAAATATGCCAAGCGCAACAAATGGAGTCCACTCGAAGGGCAAAAAGTATGCCACAACAAACAATGGCACCATCACTATGCGCAAAATGGACAATTTATTGGGTAAGTTCATAGTTTTTCTCCAATAAGGTCGTATTCCAAAGCATTGGTAATCTTTACGTCACAAAAACTGCCAATTGGCAACTCTTCGTTGGAAATAATCAGGATGTTGCCGTCAATTTCCGGAGCCATAAAGAACGTTCTTCCCATGTAGAAATATTGACCGTCGCGTTCTTCTTGCAAACTTTCCACAACGCACTCATAGACCTTGCCAACATCACATGTGTTTAGCTCGTTTACAACACCTTGTTGAACTTTGTAGCACTTGGCTACGTATCTTTTCTTGGTGCGCTTTGGCAGGTGACCTTCAAATGAGTAGGATTTTGTGCCTTCTTCACGAGAATATGCAAAAAATCCAACGTTACGAAGCTTGAACTTTTGCAGAAAATCGCAAATTAGTTGAACGCTCTCCTTAGTTTCGCCAGGAAAACCGCAAATAAACGTAGAGCGAATTTGTATACCCTTTTTTGCAAGCTTTTCAAACAACTGACAAATGCTTGCATAGTTAGAACGACGATTCATTTTTCGTAGAATTGTGTCGTCAACGTGTTGTAAAGGGATATCAACATACTTTACAATCTTTGGATTGGATGCAATCTCCTCAATAAGTTTGTCATCCATAAGTTCGGGATAGCAGTACAAAAGGCGTATCCAATGGATTTTTTCAATTGCGGAGAGTTGTTCGAGCAGTTCCACCAATCGAATTTCGCCGTACAAATCCTTGCCGTAGCGAGTGGTATCTTGCGCAACAAGAATAAGTTCGCGTACACCACCATCAGCAAGTTGCTTGGCATGTTCAACAATTTGTTCCATTGGAACGGAACGAAAACGGCCACGAATGTAGGGAATTAGGCAATAGGTGCAAAAATTATTGCAACCATCGCTGGTTTTGAGGTACGCAACGTGTGATTGAGTTGTCAAAATGCGGTCGCCAAAGGTAAGCGCATCGTTGCAATTGGTGTACAAATTACGATCTCCGGCAACAACACCATCTACAATTTCACAAATTTTGTCGTAGTCGTTTGTGCCAATGACAGCATCCACCTCGGGAAAGCCCTCAAAAACTTCCTCGCCAAATTTTTGACCAAGACAACCGGTAACAATCAGTTTTTTACCGCCATCTTCTTTGAGATGGGCCATTTCCAAAATGGTATCAATGGCCTCTTCTCTGGAAGATTGCAAAAATGCGCAGGTGTTTACGATTAGTACGTCAGCATCGTTTTGGTCATTTGTAATTTGATAACCGCCCTTGGCAAGGTTGGCAAGCATCACTTCGGTATCGATGCGGTTTTTGTCACAGCCAAGGGAGATTACTCCAACTTTAGTTTTCATTTTTATTCCTATAAAATACTAAATATTGTTCATATCATCGTCTGATACGTCAGGGAACAACTCATCAAGTTGCTCCAATGTTACAAGGACGCGAACTGCACGATTGCCAGACTCAGCATCAGACAACTTTTCGATATAGCCCATCTTTTCGCAAAGGTCTTTGATTGTACCAGCCTTGTTAAAGCCAACACGGATACCGCGTTGCAAGGAAGAAATTGATGCCAATCCCTTCTTTTCGGTAAGCCAGTATCTAAGAGCCTTCTTCATATAGATACGATTTTCCGGTTGATCTTGGAATGGAATATCATTTTTGTCCAACTCAGGAATTTCGTCTGGCTCAGCAGGCTTGTTAGAAACAAAGATTTCGTTAGAAATACTATCGTCGTAGTACAATTCGTTGCTATCGCGCAAGAATTCCACAAGAGATTTAATTTCGTCGTTGCTTACGTAAGCACCTTGGATACGTGCTGGACTTGACGCACCTGGGCCAATGTAGAGCATATCGCCATTACCCAAAAGTTTGTCTGCGCCGGCACCATTGATGATTGTTTTACTGTCTTGTGGAGCAGGCACTTTCAACGCCATACGGCAAGAGAGGTTGTTTTTGATTGTACCTGTGATAACGTTAACGTCGGGGCGTTGTGTTGCCAAAACGATATGGATACCGCTAGCACGCGCTTTTGCTGCCAAACGTCCAAGACCTTCTTCAAAGGCCTTTTTGTTTGTAGCCATCAAGTCGGCCAATTCGTCTACAACGTAAATGAGATATGGCATACGTTGTACAAGTTTTGGATTGATCATCTTGTTGTATGTTTCGATGTTATCCGCACCAATTTGCTTGAACAATTGGTATCTTGCATCCATTTCCTTTACAAGGTAGTCCATACCAGCCAAAGCATCGTGGATGTTGACAATTGTTTCGCGCGTCAACATGTGAGGAATGCCATTGTATCTGGAAAGTTCAACATATTTGGGGTCAACCATCAAGAAACGAAGGTACTCTGGACCATACTTGTACATCAAACTTACAATCAAGCAGTTCAATGCAACGGATTTACCAGAGCCTGTAGTACCTGCAACAAGCAAGTGAGGCATCTTGGAAAGGTCGCCAAGAATAACGTTACCAATCAAGTCCTTACCAATGGCAAACACAAGTTTGCCCGTTGCATTTTGGAATTCGTTGGATTCCAACAAACTGCGCAATAAAACAGGTGTTTTCTTTTGGTTGGCAACTTCAATACCAACCAAGTTTGTACCTTGGATTGGAGCATGAATCAGGATGTCTTCCGTTGCCTCCAAGCATGCTTTGAGGTCGTCTGCATAAGCAGCAAAGTCGCCCATACGAGTTTTTTCGGAAGTAACCTTAAAACGATATTGTGTTACAGATGGGCCAACAACGATGTTTACCGGCTCAACTTTGATACCAAACACGGCAAGTTTACGAACGATTGCTTGCGCAGCAATTTGATGACGCTCCATGGCACCAGTATCTTGAACGGGTGCAGCAAACTTGAGCAAATCGGTTGGTGGAGCAATGTATTGCTTGTATTGATGTACCGTTTGCTTCGCCTTTTCTACTTCGCCGACGGTAGCAAAGTCAAAACGTTTTTGAACCGCACCATTTCCGAGTGGAGTTTCCCCTTCGAATGCCAAAACTTCGTCAGGATCTTGTGCAGGTGCTGGTTTTGGTTGAACTGGCGCAGGTGCAGGTGTCTTAACGATTGGTTCAGGCTCAACAAATGGTTCATCTAATGCGATGTCGTCGTCAACTCCCAATTGATCGTCTACAACAATATCAATCAAGTCAACTTGAGATTGTGGCTCGACGTAAGGTGCAGGCTCAGGCTGTGGAGCAACATATGATGCTGGTTGAGGTTGAGGCGCAACATATGGTTGAGGTTGTGGCTTGGGTTGCTCAACAACAGGGGCAGGTTGAACAACAGGTTGTTCGATAACCACTGGTTGTGGCGCTACATAAGGCGCTGGTTGAGGTTGAACTACCGTTGGTTGCTCGCAAACAGGAGTTTGTTGAACTACAACCGGAGTTTCCACAGGTTGTGGAGCAACATATGGAGCTGGTTGAGGTTGGGGCGCAACATATGGTTGAGGCTCAGGCTGTGGAGCAGGGGTTGTCAAAATTTTCCAACTTGTTGCAGGATCGTCAACAGGTGGTTGTTGAGGTGCTTGCGCACGAACAATTGGCGTGTCATCAACTGGTTCAACTGGTTGTGGGTTAGAGAAGAAACTGTTACCTGGAGAAACAATCGGTGTTTGTTGGAACAAGATTTGTTCGGCAGTTTGCACAGTTGGTTGAGCAGGCTGAGGTGTATCAATAATGGTTTGTGGCGCAAAAGTAAAGGACTCTTGAGGTGGAACTTGCACAGTTGGAGTAGGCATTTCTACAGGTTGCTCGGTTGTTCCACCGCCCATGATGGTTGCCCAAGCTTGAGTTCTGCGCATTTCTGCATCATCAACAACTTGCGTTGGGCTAGCGGGAGTTGGCTCGGGTGTTTGAGTTGTGCTGTCCACTTCTTGAAGGAGAGTGATCTTGCCTGTAAAATAGCAGTAGAAAAAGTCGCCTGCAACGATAACAGTCCAGACCAAAAATCCCAAGAAAATTACAAGCGCGCCCCAGAATGTAAGCACTCTTTCCATAACGTAGACGATGGAGCCAAATACTACACCACCAAAGGAGATAAAATCGTAGTAGTTGAACAAATATCCAACGTAGTCTTGGTAGGGAATGATCTCTTGTGTGGCACCTTGTAGGTAAATGCGTGATGTGATGGAATGCACAAAAAACACCACCGCAACAAACAACAAAATGAAGTTTGCAACGTATTTACCAGGAATACGCACCTTTTTGCCAGAAAGTGAAAAAGAGCATGCTGCAATGATGCCGAAAAGTATGCCATAAAAGGACATACCAAATCCGCTCAAAAAGATTCCAGCAACATACTTAAGCGCAGAATTAAAGTATCTTCCACAAAATGACAAAATAGCCAATGCTGAGCAAACAATTATGCCAACAATATATTTTGTCTTTTGATTTTTTGTAAGTTTAGTAGCCATAAAAAGCCTCCACATAAGTTTACAAGTAACTAATCAAACTAACAGTTACAAAAATGCCTTTTAATACCGTGAAATTCAAACGAAAAGACTATCTATAAGACACATGGTCAAATCTCCGCAGGCATCTGCCGACAAAAGGACAAATTACACCATTAATTTTGATAATATATATTATACAATATAAAATCAATTTTAGCAATAGTTGAACGACAAAGTCTGTCCAATATTTTTCACTTTTCAAATAAGAAATGCGCACCATTTTAGGCACGCATATACAATGTGTTTGCTAAATTTGTATTTATCGATAAACGAATAGCCGAATATAATCAACAAAATTTACAAATTGGCTCAAAATCAAGCATTTATAACTATTTTAGACACAGCATCGCAGTCGTCAATTTGTTTACCAACGTAAGCAGATGCGTGCTTTTGAGCAAAAATTTCGCGAGCAATTGCGTTGACGTCAGCTACAGTCAGGGATGTGTATGCATCAATTTCCTCATCGACATTGTACAATGTGCCACTTTTGAGCATACATCTGCCATACAGCCGCATCAAAGTCATGTTACTCTCCGCATTCATATACAAAGCATTTACCGCTTGAACTTTAGCGCGGGATAGTTCCTTCTCAGTCACACCATTGGCAATCAAATCGGCAAGAACCTGTTGAAGAAGGTTGCAAACCTTTTGATTGTTTTCCGGACTGCAACCAACATAGATTTCGAAGTTGCCACACTTTTCGTAGTAAGACGGATAAGCGAACACCGAGTAAGCCAAACCGTGTTGTTCACGGATAACTTGAACTAGCCTACTAGACATTCCGCCACCCAAAATGTTTGCAAGAACGCTGATGGCCTGACGCTTTGGCGAATCAATGCTAACGCCACCCCAAGATAGTTGCAAATGGCTTTGTTCAATATCCTTAAATGCAGACAAAAACTTATCGTAGTAGGTGTGCTCAACAACAGGCGCAACCTCCTCGAACTCGCCAACAAAATTGTCTTCAAAGTATTTTTGCACCAATTCGTCGAGTTGGTCAAAATCAAACTTGCCTGCAACGGAAATGACAGTTTTGGTGGGAATATAGTGTTTTTTCTTGAAATTTTGGATACTATGTCTGTCACAGTATTTTATATTATCAGGCAAACCAAGTATAGTTTGCCCCATTGGCTGTCCAAAATACAATGCTGAGGATATCAAATCTTGAACAAGGTCGTCCGGGGTATCCTCGCACATCTTGATTTCTTCCAGCACTACACCGCGCTCTTTGTCCAGTTCTTCCTCGGGAAATTGCGCATTGAAGTACATATCAGACAAAACGTCAACGCACTTTTCCAACTCTCCAGAGGAACTTTTTGTGTAAAAACAAGTGTTCTCCTTGGACGTAAATGCATTGATATTTGCGCCGATATCTTCCAACTCTTCGCTGATTTGCAATGCCGTACGCTTGTTAGTCCCCTTGAACATCAAGTGCTCAATGAAGTGCGAAAAACCATTTGTCTTTTCGTCCTCAAGCACACTACCAACGTCAACGTAGACACCAAACACAACTGTATAGGCATGATCAATTTGTTTTGCTACAAGTGTTAGCCCACTTGGATATTTCTTTGAGTATTCCATACTGCTCCTTTAACAATGTAAGTATGTCCATTATTATATCGACAAAAACAAATGTTGTCAATACAATTTTTAACTTATGGTAATTTTACAACACTATCCGCCAACCGCCAAAACCAACCATTGATACACCGCGTCATCCTACAAGTATTCGCCAATCAGCGACTAACCGTTTTCACAACGATACGGAAATGTTTTCACTTACAGTCACTACCTTGAAACCACTTTCTTGATAATATTTTATCACATTTTCCAAAACGTTTTTTGTGCACAATGTTGGATGCATCAAAATCAACTCGCCACTTTTGATATTTTTCGTGCACCGCTCATAAATAACTTGCTCGTTTTTATCTCGCCAATCAATGGTATCGCGCGACCACATTATCACTTTCATACCGCAGTCTTCCGCAGATTTCAAAGTATTTTCGCCAAAATCGCCACTTGGTGGCATAAATAATGTCGGTTTTACACCAATTGTTGCAAAAATCATTCTGTTACAAGCCAAAATTTCGTCAGAGTTTTGCAAGTGCGTCAGTTTGCTATGCTGCTTATGGTTGTATCCATGATTTCCAATTTCGTGACCGCCATCCGCAATAGCCTTCAATAATTCAGGATATTTTGCCACCCAACTGCCACCGACAAAAAAGGTGCATTTTACATTGTGTTTTGCAAGAATTTGTAGCATTTCCTCCAGATACTCATTACCCCAATACACGTTTATCATAAGAGAAATACAATTTTCGCCATTACCTCGATAAATTGGTGCATTTTTGTTTTCACTAAATACGCTAATTACGCCACCGCCAAAAACCGCAAGCGCCACAATACAAACAACTGCCACCAAAACAACATTAGCAACAACATTTACAAACACTTTACTTTTCACATCATACTCCATCAAGGTATTGTATGCAACTAGATAATACTTTTTGCAAGATTTCAACTTTGCACGAATTTTTAACAGAACCGAGCTATCAAACTACGTTTTTTAGCGCAGGATACGTGCAAGTTTTCATTCTTTGCCACAATAGCAACAAACAGTTGCTTGTCAGCGTCAGCATACTATTGTATAATATAACAAATTCATACGAAAGGAGGTCAATACAATGGAAACAAAGGATATCATTTTTCAACTTCGAACACAAATGGGTATTTCACAAGAAGAATTGGCAAAAAAGGTTTTTGTTACTAGACAAGCCGTTTCGCGTTGGGAAAATGGCGAAACTATCCCAAATATAGATACACTAAAACTGCTTTCCAAGCTTTTCGACGTATCAATCAACACCCTACTTGGCTCACCACAACAGCTTGTGTGCAAATGTTGCGGGATGACACTTGCGGACGACAATATCAGTAGAGAAAAAGACGGCAATTTTAACGAGGAATATTGCAAATGGTGTTATGCCGATGGCGACTATACCCTAGATATTTGGAAAAGATATGCCGAAATTGGCGGAAAAGAGAAACTCGAAGAGTTCAAACAGCAACTAATCGGCGAAATCAACACTATTTTAGCTATCGAAGGCCTACCAAAAGTTGAAAGCTTAAACGTACTCTCCGGCGAATTTATCAATTTGGAGTACCAGCTCCCAAACGGAAAGATGGTCAAGTTTTTGGACGACAAGCAAACATACCTTGGCAGTCAGCTCGAAAGCGAATTTGGCAACAGATGCTTTGGCATTGCGGCAAACATGGATTTTATCTTGATTTGCTCTTACGAGGAAAATGGCGAAAACCCCGAACTTGTGATTTACAAAAAGAGATAATCTACCTCGAATAACCAAAACATACCGCAATAAACACTAGAAATCTATTTTTAACCCATCAACGCAATTCTCAATCTATTTTTAACCCATCAATTCCACCTTTGACAACAATTTGATACAATACTTCTTTGGAATGAAACAGCATTGAGAGCTATTGTTGGATAATTCACAAAATAAAAAAAGACTAACGATTTTCTCGTTAGTCTTTTTGTTTAGATATTGAATTTTAATGCGCTTTATCGCATCAATTTGCTGTTGTAAAAATTACAACTTTTTGATGAGTTTGAGGTCAATACGGCCCTTTTCGTCAATCTTGATTACCTTTACAACTACTTTGTCGCCAACGTTAACAACGTCAGTAACCTTTTCAACGCGTTCCTTTGCAAGTTTGGAGATATGGATCATACCGTCCTTGCCTGGAGCAAGTTCAACAAATGCACCAAAGTCAAGTGTTCTAACAACAGCACCAGTAAATTCGTCGCCAACTTCAGGATCTTTTGCAATTGTAAGAATCATCTTCTTAGCTTTGTCTTGCATTTCCTTGTCGGATGTAGCAATAAATACTGTACCATCATCAGTGATGTCAATTTTAACGCCTGTTTCTTCGATAATCTTGTTGATAACCTTACCACCGCTACCAATAACTTCGCGGATCTTTTCTGGATCAATATTGAAGGAAATGATCTTTGGAGCGTACTTGGAGAGTTCTGCTCTTGGAGCAGGCAAAACAGCCAACATTTGGTTCAAAATGTGAAGTCTACCAACGCGTGCTTGTTCCAACGCTGTGCGGAGGATTTGTTCGTCGATACCCTTGATTTTGATATCCATTTGGATTGCTGTGATACCCTTTGTTGTACCAGCAACTTTAAAGTCCATATCGCCAAGGAAGTCTTCCAAACCTTGGATATCGGACAAGATTGCAACCTTGGAGCCATCTTCGGACTTCATAAGACCCATTGCGATACCAGCTACAGGCGCCTTGATTGGCACACCTGCATCCATAAGAGCAAGTGTGGAGCCACAAATACTTGCTTGAGATGTGGAACCGTTGGAGGAAACAACTTCACTTACTGTACGGATTGCGTATGGGAACTCTGCTTCACTTGGGATAACTGGTTCCAACGCGCGTTCTGCCAATGCACCGTGACCAATTTCACGACGACCTGGGCTACGAAGTGGCTTAGCCTCGCCTGTGGAGTAACCAGGCATGTTGTAGTGATGCATGTAACGCTTGAATGTGTCGGTATCATCAAGGTTTTCCAACTTTTGAACTTCGGAAATTGTACCCAAAGTTGCAGTTGTGATAACTTGAGTCATACCACGTGTAAATACACCGCTACCGTGAACGCGTGGCAAAATGCCTGCTTCACACCAAATGTGACGGATTTCATCTGTCTTACGACCATCTGGACGGATACCTTCGTTCAAGATTCTAGCACGAATCTTTTCCTTTGTCATCTTGTAAAGTGTGTCGCCGATGGAGTCAACAACTTCTGGATTAGCAAGGGAGAAGTGTTCTACGCACTTGCGTTCAACTTCGTCTTGGTTTGCTTGACGTTCGTAACGGTCAAATGTCTTGAGAGCCTCTGTAAGCATTTCATCAGCATATTCACGGATGATTGCTTCGTGTTCAGCAGGAACAAGGTGAAGTTCGATATCTGCCTTTGGCTTGCCGATGCAATCGCGGATGAACTCTACAAATGCACATTGTTCTTTGATTGCTTCGTGGCCAAACAAGATAGCACCAAGCATTTCTTGTTCGGTAATTTCGTTTGCGCCCGCTTCTACCATCATGATGGCATCTTTTGTACCAGCAAGGTTAAGGTGCAAACGGCTACGTTCTTTTTGTTCGTTTGTTGGGTTGATAACGTATTCGCCATCTACGTAACCAACAACTACACTACCTGTAGGACCTGCAAATGGGATGTCGGAAATGCTAAGCGCAATGGAGCTACCCATCATAGCGTATACTTCAGGTTGGATGTCAGGTTCTACGGACATTGCTGTGCAAATAACAGAAACGTCATTCAAGAATCCCTTTGGGAACAAAGGTCTGATTGGACGGTCAATAAGACGAGATGTCAAAATTGCCTTGTCACTTGCGCGACCTTCACGCTTTTTGAAACCTCCGGGGATTTTACCTACGGAGTACATTTTTTCTTCAAAGTCTACTCCA
>JAFQSA010000007.1 GCA_017409765.1 Clostridia bacterium
ACTACGAAGCGCAATAAAACACTAGATAACAAAACAAAATACGAGAAAATGTTTCTCGTCTTTTTTTGATGTCTAAATACAAATTATTTACGTTTTTTGGCGATACGTGGTGCGTTTTTATCTTTTGTTGAAGTAGTTAGCAATACTTTGCATGCGAGATTGTTGTTGTACGCCAAATGGACAACTGGCTACTCTTGGTCGGGTTGTTGGCCGTCGTGGGCAAGCCATTGACACTCGGTCAGGGCAAAATCCGTAAAGGTGGCGGTAACGATGAGTCCTCTGGACTGCATGCGTAAATGCCAAAGTTGATTGTGCCACCGCCCTTGTGCATGTGGCAAATGCGCATTTGCTTGAACGTTACACCATCAACAGAGCACTCCAAGCGGAAGTCGTCAGCGCGACGGCTAAAGCGGTACCACATTTGCCTGATGTTGGCGGGGATTTCCGTCGTCGCCCAATCGGAGTAGCCATTGTTGGTTACCACACTACCCAGGTGTTGGAAAGTGTCGTTTTCGTACTCGATGGAGGCCTTTAGCCAGTTTTCGCCATCAAGATACATCACCACACCACATTGGTCAAAGCGGTGGTTGCTTTGGAAAGCCGTTTTTACCACAAAGGAGAAAAATTGCTCATCCGTTTGCATTTGCAAAACAGGCGCGTTGTCGTTGCGGAAGTGGTAGTAGGTGCGTTGCCACAAGTCGGTGTGGGGCGCAGTTGTGATGATAATTTTGTCTGGCGCAATGGAGAAGTCTTGCGGTTTGCGCGTCCAAGATAGTTTTGTTACGTCAAATTTCATACAAAATGCCTCGTTTGCTGTGATGCCCCTATTGTAGCACAAATTGCCTCTTCGGTCAATAGCCAACAAAGCAACGGTCTTTTGTTATTTGGATATATTGACGAGCAAATGTTGATATGTTATACTTGATGTATAACAACAAAGGAGCATTGCATGAAACACATCAGCAAAGGTTTGTATATTTTTTCTTTTTCAACATGGATTGCAAACTTTGTATTACATATTTTGGGCTTGTTTGTTGATATTAAGATTGGTACTTTCCTACTGGTATTTATCTCTTTTGTGATACAAGCGATTTTGTCGGGCGCTGCCAACGGTAAACTAACAAAACTTGAAACTCCTCGCAAAACATGGCTCGACCGAATTGTTTTGATACTGCATATAGTCGCATCCATAGTGTTTGCAGTTTGCTTTGCCATAGGTTTTGCCTATGGTGGCTCTGCGAAAATTGTTGATGGAAACTACTGTGTGGTAAATAAAGGTAGTATAATTGCCACTATTTCGCAAAAAGAGTATGTGTTTTTGCGCTACATAGAATACTTCACAATTTTTGGTGGACTTACAGTTTTCGTCAATATGATGTTTAAGCATGTGCGCACTTTGTATATACTGCAACAAAACAATCAAACAAGCACGCAAGGAAATCAATAGTAAAAAGGCCTTTGGGAAACCAAAGGTCTTTTGTTTTGCAATTATTAGATCGTCATTCGTTTTCGGTTGTTTGGGTGGGCTTGTTTGCGTTTTGTTCATTTTCCATATCAGCTATCACTTTTTTAAGGCGTTTGTTTGCAAACAACTGCATTACAAAGCACACTACACCCATCACAACAGGGATGGGCCAGATGGTATTTCCCGGAAATTTGATTAGTCCCCAAATACCTATTGCAACAAACAAAGCGGAAAACAATGGATACAAAATGCGATTGATTGCCAATTTGATTTTAAGGTCTTTTAGAAGGGTTTCTTTTGGAAGCATAAACCACCTGTAATATGGATATGTAGTAACCTACTGTTGGATGTGTCGTTTGAGAGTTTTGGACGTCAATGCGAATGCGCTTTTTAGGAGCATGTCGTAGGGGATGGGCAGTAGTTGCAATGCAACCAGTAGCCACACAAGCAGTTTGTGTCCCCAAATTTGCTCAAACATCACAGGGGTAAGTAGGTAAGTTGCAAAAAGCGTCAACGCGATGCCCACTTCCAACACTACGTAGTACAAAATCCACTTTACAAAGCCCTTCATACGGGGGAGCGCCTCGATTTCCAACGACTTGACTTGCTTGTCGTCGCCGTTGCCGAATGGGTCCTCGATGGTGGAGTCCTGCACTTTTAGCGACAGTTTTGGTGTTTCGGCAAACACCTTGATGATGGCCATTGGCATGCAAAAAGCAACCACAGGTGCCACAAAAATGATGTTTGCAACGTTTGCCCACACGCCAAACACAGCGCTAACAAAGTACACAATCAGCGAGAACACAACCCTACCGCTGATCATTGTGGGGATGGCAACTGCAACGGATGCGAGCAATGCAAGCACAAGCATGATCCAACGCGCACCGGGGATGGCCAATGCCAAAAGGCACATCACGGCAATGCCACCGCACACGCCGGAGATTGCTACAATTTTTGCCTTCATGCTATCTGCAACCGCCCATGCATTGCATGCAGTCGCAACACATGTTGCACATCATGCAGTCCAAGCAATGGCTACCTGTGCAACTGCCGTTGCCTGCGCCCATTTGTGGGCCACTTGTTGTGTAGCTGGAGTTTGTGCGCATTTGGTCGGGGCTGATGGTGTTGGATGCCAAAATTTTGTTCAACTTTTCCAAACTTTGCTTGTAACGCAGGTTTGATGGGTCCATTTGGCAAGCAAGTTCCAGTTGCTTTTTGCTTTCCAAAAACCAATTGCGCTTGTAGAACAAGATGGATTGGATGTAGTGCCACTCGGCATCGCGAACAACACGCTCGTCAAGTTTGGCTTGAGCAAGGTCAAGTTTGTTATCCTTGATGAGTTGTTGGATTTCCGCGTAGTCGTCGTCTTGAGTGAAGGTGTCCGTTTGCTTTTGCTCATCAAAAGATTGCAAAATGTCGCGGTAGGCAACTTCGATTTGTTGAAGTTTTTCGCTGGCTTCTTCGCCTGCTTCGCCGGGCAAAAATCTGTCCGCTTGGTACTTTTGGCGAAGTTCGTTGTAGTGAACGTCCACTTCGTCACGAGTTGCGGTTGGTGTTAGGCCGAGAATTTCAAATGGATTGTATAACATAGTAACTCCTTGTGGGATGTTGTTTTTTGGGGTGATTGTTCGTAGCACTTTTCCTATAAAACAGCTACGCTGTGAATTTTTTCAAAATATCCTTGGTTTTGTTGCGGATAGACTCAAAAAAGATGTTTTTGAGCAAACAGGTGTACTTTGTGAGGTTAAGGTCGTTGAAACTTTGCGCAATGCGGTTTAGTGCCGTGTACATCACAAATTGGATTTCCTCCTTGTGGGTGGACAAATCCGCCATACTTTGCGCCTTGTAGCACTTTACAAATGGGTTGTAGTTGCCTTTTTTCAAGTCCTTTTGAGCGTCGTCCAACGCATCGATAAGGTAGATCCACTTGCCAAGATTGTAGCAAAGTGTTTGGGCGTAGTCGCTACTTTTTTCCCCAAGCACAAAGTTGCAAAAGTCAAGTGACAGCATTGCAAAACTATCGCTAACGATGTCGATGCTATCGCAATCGCCCTTTTCCAACTCGCGCAGTTGGTTGTAGCGCTTGGCAATGATGTCGTCGAGTGCCTGCACTTGTGGCTGCGCCTTTTTGTGGTACTTTTTGTAGACCGATTCAATCAGTTTTTTGCCTTTGTCGCCATCCACAACGTCATCGTGGATGTTCCAATAGGTCAACAGCACGTTAGCGAGCGACAGTTTGTCGGTAATCTCCGTCATTTCGATAACGGTGCGCTTTTTGAAGGGGGAGGAAAAGCACTTTTTGTGCTCGATGTTCACATCCACATCCAAAATGCTGTGGAACAAAATGTTGAAGCAGTTGATGTCGTTTGTGATAGTCATGCGTGGGATGTTTCCCACAAGTTTTTTGGTGGAAAAACACAGTCCGCACATAAAAGTTTGCCACAGACCGCGTTGTCCATCATTTAGTGTGTCCTTTTGGACGTCAAGATAACCAAACATTGCTAAAATTTGGGGATGAAGCCAATCTTGCGGTAAACCTTGGATAGCGTTTTGCGCGCGATACGTTCGGCACTTTCCGCGCCTTGTTTAAGCACGCTTTCCAGATATGCCTTGTCGGCAACCAAGCGTTTTTGCTCTTGTTGGATGGGTTCAATCACGGCAATAACTGCATCGGCAACAGCCTCTTTGAATACGCCATAGCCAACACCTTCGAAGCGTTTTTCCGCATCGGCGATGGATTCGCCACTTGTCAGGGAGTAGATTGTAAGCAAGTTGGAAATTGCAGGTTTAGCATCCGCATCAAAACGAACACAAGTTTCGCTGTCCGTCACTGCGCGCTTGAACTTGCGACGGATTTCGTCGGGGGTATCAAACAAAGTGATGATTGCGTTTTCGTTAGGATCGGA
>JAFQSA010000033.1 GCA_017409765.1 Clostridia bacterium
ACCCATTTTGCACAATCGAGCCAAACGTGGGCGTAGTTGCCGTTCCAGACGAGCGCCTCGACAAACTTGCAAGTTTGTACAATTCCAAAAAGATCACCCCCACATACCTTAAGTTTGTGGATATTGCTGGCCTGGTAAAGGGCGCAAGCCGTGGCGAAGGTTTGGGCAACAAGTTTTTGTCCCACATCCGCGAGGTTGATGCCATCGTGCACGTTGTACGTTGCTTTGTTGACAGTAACATCACACACGTATCCAACGATATCGACCCCGTTGACGACATGGAAGTTATCAACTTGGAACTTATTTTGGCGGATATCGAAACAGCCAACGCACGCCTTGCCAAAGCAACCAACATGGCAAAGGGTGGCGACAAAAAGTACAAGATGGAAGTGGAAATCATCAAGTCCATCATCGAACATTTGGAAAGTGGCAAGCCTGTAAGAACAATGCAGTTTGACGAAGAGGAGCAAGAAATTGTAAACAACTTGTTCCTGTTGACAAGCAAACCTGTTATCTATGCTGCCAACATTGCCGAGGAGGACCTTGGACAACCAACAAACCACCTTGTGGAACTTGTTGAACAAAAGGCCGCTGAGGAAAATGCCGAAGTGCTTGTTATCTGCGCCAAGGTAGAAGAAGAACTTTCCACTTTGCCCCCTGAGGAAAAGGAAATGTTTTTGGAAAGTTACGGCATTACGGAAAGTGGCTTGAACCGACTTGTAAAGAAGTGCTACTCCTTGTTGCACTTGATCAGCTACCTTACCGCTGGCGAAAAGGAAACTCGCGCTTGGACCATTGAGGAAGGCACCAAAGCGCCACAAGCGGCAGGAAAAATCCATAGCGACTTCGAAAAGGGCTTTATTCGTGCGGAAATTGTTCCTTACGAAGTGATGATGGAAATGGGTGGCTACAACCAAGCCAAGGAACACGGCAAGGTTCGCTCCGAAGGCAAGGACTACGTGCTAAAAGATGGCGACGTGGTACTGTTCCGCTTTAACGTGTAGCAATCAATTGTAACTCTTGCAAGCGCGCAAAAAAACAACCACGTATCGGCGATTTTTTCTACAATGTGGTAGATTTTGCCAACAAAAATGCGCAAAACCATTGCAGTTTGCAAAGAAATTTAGCAATCAATTTGGGTGAGTTTTGACCTGACAAAAAAATCAATTTTGGTGGTTTTGCTTGGACAATTTCGCCCAATTTTTGTAATAATCTCACATATCCCCGATTGTAAAGGAGGACACTATGGGTAAAAAACAACTAGCCAACGGCAAAGTTAGCCTTGGCAACAAACTGGCATTTGCCTGTGGCGATATTTTTGGCGGTGGCAGTTTTAATATTATCAACTTTTTGTTTACGCCATTTTTAACACTCGTTGTGGGTATCCCAATGGTTTGGCTTGCGCCAATTTTATTGTTTACCAAAATTTGGGATGGCTTTATCGATCCAATCATCGGTCGCATTACCGATGGCACAACCCCTGGCAAGTTTGGTAAACGTCGCAAGTTTATGCTTATCTTTGCGCCATTTGTTTTGGTGTGCCTAGTTTTGCTGTTCTTCCCCTGGAACATGGTTACCGACAGCGTTTTGCTCAAGAGTATTTTTGTTGTTATCATCTACATGATGTACGCAACAGCGCAAAGTTTTGTGCTCATCCCTTACTACTCTCACGCAAGCGAAATGACACCCGATTTTACCGAGCGCAACAACACAAACGCTGTACGTCTTGCGTTTAGCATTGCATCCAGCACAATTTGTGTTGCCGTTCCCGGTATGATTGCATCCCCATCCAAGGGGGACCAAGGCAAGTGCTACATCGTGATGGCGGTAATATTTGGCGTTATCTTTATGTTGTCCATATTGATAACGGCGCTGTTTTCTCGCGAGCAAATTGTAACCCCTGCTGTCAAAACAAAGTTCTCGTTGAAAGAGTTTTTGCGCCCCTTGAAGGTAAAAACATACCGTCAATACTTGGGTATGCAAATGTGCTCCTCCATGGCAATGGCAATGATGAGCAGTTTCTTCTTTACTTTTTGCGATTTTTTTATCCGCAGACTTAGTTACCAACAAGTAACCATTGGCGAAAACCTTGGTCGTTTCCCCATTGCAACGGTGGCAGCAGCAATGATGTTTGTTGCGCAAATTGTCGCTTTGCCAATTTACTTGAAGATTATCAAAGCAAAATCCAAGCGCTTTGCCTACATCACAGGTTGCGTTGTTTGGGTGGTTGTTGTGGCGTTTATGTGGTTGCTTCCTGCGGAAACAAAAATTGACGTAGTTAACGGCTCCGTTCAAACTGTCGAGGGCGCACCCAACTGGCTAATCATGGTGTTTGGTCTGCTTCTCGGCCTTGGCATTGGCGGAACAGTTTTTGTGCCACACAGCAGTTTTGGCGACGTTTGCGACGTCGGCGAATTGTACTTTGGCGAGCGTACCGAAGGTGCATTTTCCGGCATAACAAACTTCCTCAACACCACAGCACAAGCAATCGGCTTGGCAATCCCACCTGCAATCATCGGTCTTGCTGGATATGTGGAAACTCAATACGTAACCACCGAACAGTACAACCAAATCTTGCAAACGGGCAAGGTTATCATCGATGGCAAGGACTTGGGACTTATCGAAAACTTCAAAGCAACTTTGGGCAATGGCTCAGTTCAACTTTTGCCAGTTTCCCAACCAGATGGCGCGCAACTTGCCATCCGTATTTGCTTTATCGTGTTGCCAATTGTTATCATGGCATTGGCAATTGTTATCGCATCCAAGTACAAACTTACAAGTGACCTTCAAAAACGCATTGTTGAAGCAAACGCTCGCACCGACAAGGATAGCGACGAGTTCAAACAACTGCGCGAAGAATTGCT
>JAFQSA010000034.1 GCA_017409765.1 Clostridia bacterium
CCAAAATTTGGAAAACTGCAAAGAAGGAACGTGTGTTGAACAGAACGTTGATGATATCGCGAAGGAACAACTCGATTTCGCAACCGATAGACTCGCGAACAATGGACAATGCGCCTTTGACATCGAAGAAACATGTCATCACTGCGCCCGTGCTAAAGATTGCCAACCACTTGACGATCTTGCACAAATAATCCAGCACAACAAATAGGTGCGGAATTTTTGTTGCAAAAAACTCTCGCTTGATACGAGATAGCAACAGTAATCCACCCCACAAGATGGCAAGGATTGATAGGTATTGTCCAAAGTTGACAACTGCCATGAGTTTACTCCAAAAGTTTTTACAAGTACCAAACTACCACACGCACCGTAAAAAGTGCATAAGTGTGACTTTTTTAGTCCGTACTTTCAAGTAATTTTACACCCAAACTATGTTTGTGTCAATAGTTTTTGGGAAAAAATTACATTTTTGCGTACTTTTTTGACATTTTTCAAGCAATTTTTGGGCAAAAAGTAGGAAAATTGAGATTTTGCAACGATTTTTTCGCTAAAGAATCTACTTTTAGTGTAGTCAGCAAAATTTTGCAAAATGGCTACGCAATTTGACGAAAGTTGGGTGTCTTTGCAAATTAACGCGGTAGCAAACCAAAATATTGCACCACAGCCAAAGTATTTTTTGGTGGGCGGAATTTGAAACAAATTTTGCGCATAAACTTGCTTGGAAAACAGTAGGCAATTTTTACCACAATTTACCCAGAAAAATGTCAGTGCGATTCTTGCCAAGTTTACAAGGAAAATTTACTTGCAAAAACACCGCCACTTTGACAGCGTAAAACCGCACCAAATTACCGACACATTTTGACAAAAACCGTTGTTGCACAAAACTGAATGTTGCCTCGCCTACGCGAGTTTGGAATATAATATAATATATGCAAACAAATTTTTGTTGAGTAAATTTAAGTGATAAAATTGTAAAAAATTCTAAATGATTTTACTACTAAATTCGCGAGAAATTCGTTGCAAAATTGGCGCAAAATTTGTTTTACAAATATATGCACAAAACGGATATTTTTAGATAAATTTATGCAAGAAAATTTGTCAAAAATTTATTGCAAAATATAGCCGATTTTGAGGTCAAAAATCTGTGTAAATTTGGGGCAAATTTTGGCAATTTTTTGGGCGATTTTTAGCCAAATTTTAGGTATAAATTTGGGGTGTTTTTGTGGCATTTTTGACGTCAAAAAATCACTAAAATTTCACGAAAATTTGCAGCAAATTCCCATCAATTTCACATCAAATTTTTGCACTAATTTTGTAAAAAACGCAGTACGTGTGCAATATTTTTGAGATTTTGAGCATTGATTCTGTAGGATAAACATCCAACAACAAACTTTTTGGCAAATTTACACCGCAAGGAAAAATCGCAAAAAAATTTGCAATAAAAAATGAAATTTTTATCGCAAAAGTATTGACAAATTTATTGTTGTAATGTATAGTGGAAAAAAGTTTTATTTTTATGCGTATGTACACGCGTAAAAAATCGGCAAAATTCTACAAAACTCAAACAGGAAAATTTGGACATGAACAGACAAAAATCCCACAACTTTATATCTGCCATTTTGGGCAACAAAAAGATTAGCCGTGTTGTGTTGATGGCTTACATTCTTGCGCCAATTTTCATCTTTGCAGTTGGTTTTGCAAGTTGGACGATTGTTACACCAGAGTTTGGCTTTATCACAAACGGATCCTTTGTTGGCAACCAATTGTTGGACAGCACCAAGTACATCAGCTTGGCTGACGACAACGAACCATTTACTGCCACCACTACTGTTGGCGGATTTATCACAGAGGATGGCACCATTACAAACAAGACAACACTTGGTGTAAAGTTCAAAATTCAACTTGGACAATGTCAAGCGCTGTTTAGCAATAGTTCGGACAAGCGTGACTTGTACTTTACATTTGCACTTTGCTTTGCCGACAGGATGGAATCAACCTTGTTCGATGTTGAAAACTTTGAAGCAACTGTTACCATTGGTGGCGCGGAAGTTAACACAAGCGAAACCGAGGTAATCGCAAATAACGCTAACACAGGCGTGGTTGCAACCATCAAATCATTCCAACCAGAAGAAAATGCCGACTTTGCAACGGAAGCCGTGACAAGCAGTACCTACGTGTTTGTGATGCAACTACACTTCCCAGCAGAGGGCGATGATGGCTACAAACTACTAGGCTCCGACGTTATTGCCGAGTTGTCCATTGACTACACACTTACACCACAATCTGAAGTACACTACCGCACATTGATGGATATCGTGTTTGGCGCAAACGGCATGAGCAAATCGCTGATGAGTGACGTACGCATCACCAACTACGAGCCATTTACCACAAAATAACGCAACATCCGCACTTGGCAACGGATAAACAAACAATTGTCAGCCAAAATCTAACAAGGAGGTAACGGTTATGACATCAAAAACTAAATACATCGTAATCGTGCTTCTGCTGTTGGTTTTGGCAACCACAAGCGTGGGCCTTTCCACTTGGAACATCCACTACCAAGCAATTGTGGGCGATATCGATTTTACAATGCAAGATCCTTCCACAAAGGATAGCGTTTTGAACCGCTACATCTACTTTACCCCTGCAAAGGATACAAACGGCAATATCGCCACGGATGCAGAAGGTAACATCACGACTAAAAAACAAAGTTACCCAATTGGTATTGGCGGAGCGGAAGATATCTTTACATACATTTACGACGCGAAAACACATACCCCTACTGTGTTTGTTCCATCTGAGGAAGATATCAAGGGTAGCGATAGCTATCCAACGGATTTGTTCCTTGCGGATGGTGCACTCAACTTGGATTGGGGTATCGAGGATGTATTTGACGAAATAGAGTTCAAGTACGAGTACCGATTGATTGCAATGCCATTTGTAGCGGACTACAAGGGTAAATCGGACAACTACTGCGAGGTTCACTCCGTAACTTATGGAGCTGACACAAACAACGACAACATCAGCGATAGCATCACCGTTTGCATATCTTGGAAAAACGGTAAAGGAAACCACAATGGCGAAAATGTCACTGTGGTTTTGGGCGTTGATGGAACTTTTACTGTTTACGACCAAAATAGTGTTGAAATTGCAAATCCAAAAATTAAAGCATCTATCAAAGATTCTAAGGCAACAATTGGCGTAGACGGATTTAATTACTACAACTTCAGTATGGAAAGTAACGGTTGGACGGAAACTGCACCATCCGATGCTGGCGTTTACCAATGCCGTATTACAGCAGTAGTTAATGACGCAGTTGATACATCCGGTGATACAAACGAGCACAAAAATGCGGCGAATGAGGCAATCAAAGCGCTAAACGCATTGCAAGAGGACGGCATCAACTATGCTGCCCAAGTTACCTATGCAATTTTGCCTGCACAAGTAGAACAAGCAACTCCAACAGCATCCTACTCTGACACTACTCAAACATTTAGCACAAGACGTCTAAACACTGCAAATGCACCAACTTCTTCACAATCCGAAACAGTTGATTACCAAGATGATACAAATGGCAGTTTCAGTTTCAACGAAGGCGCTATTGTTGGTACATCATTTGTATACAAAGGTCAAAACTATAATATCAGCATCACGTCAAACGTACAAATTTCCAATGACCTTACATTTAGCGTAGACTACGCGTTCGATCAAGAAAAGAATGCGCAAGATATCACAGAGCACTCGAGTATTGAAAGCTCTCACATTTACACAACTTATGGCTTTAGCTCCAACCCCAACTACGTTGTAAGCAATCCAGAAGCATACTACTGCATCATCAAACAAGAGGTCAAAATTACCGGATGGACCGGTTTGACCACAACTTACAACGGGGCAGTACAAGAGCCAATCGTTACATTGCAAAACAATCGTGGCGAAACCATCGATGCGGAACACGGCGAAATCAAAGCAGTTTTGAGTTACTCCTACAAAGGCAATGCTGTCACCGAAACCAAAAATGCCGGTGTATACACTGTTACAGTTTCTCTTGCGGATGCCGTTGATGGTAGCGGATACAGCTCACAAAACTACAAGCTTGTCAATGCGTATGCTCCTGATGGCCAAACGCCCGACAAAGATAACCTTGAGGTTGATTTCACAATCCAAAAAGCCCCACTGACCGTTACAGCAAAAGCACACAAAATTACCTATGGCAATGCTTTATCCAACAATGGCGTAAGCTATAGCGGATTTATCGGCGAAGATAACGAAAATAACAGCATTTTTGGCGATTTGCAAATCACAAGTGACTACGACACAAAAAATGCCACCAAACGCATTGTTGGTAGCTACACGCTTACACCAAGCGGTTACGAAGATAACGATACAGCTAGTAACCCAATCTACGCAAATGACGGCCAACACAACTACACCTACACATACGCAACTGGCACACTAACTGTCGAAAAATTGGTTGTGGCTATCAATTGGACAAACTTGTCCTTCACTTTTGATGGCACCGAGCACAAGCCAACCGCAACAGTTAACAACAAGCCCTACGAGGACGACGTCACAATCGCTGTAACAGGCGCACAAACAAACGCAAACGTTTCCGTAGACGCAAGCGGTAACCTTGTCGAAAATTCACTTACAGCAACTTACACCGCTATTGCATCCACTCTTGAAGGCGACGATGCTGGCAACTACACATTGGAAGGCGCAGCAACCCCAACAGCGAACTTTACAATTTCGCCAAAAGACATTAGCTCTGCAAATATCACCATCACCAGCAGTTTGACCTACAATGGTAGCGAACAAACTGTTGCGTACACAGTGACAATTACTCTTGCTAACGACACAATCGCAACATTGGGTAGCGCGGACTTTACCGCCACAGGCGACAAGGCAACCAACGCATACGACAACCCCACACTCACATTGATTGGTAAAGGCAACTACTGCTCTACCATCACACAAATGTGGAAAATCGCGCAACGGGA